>DATCUG010000500.1:0-5475 GCA_036567525.1 Streptosporangiaceae bacterium
CGGCGCTGCCGGTGCCACTGCCGGCGCTGGTGCCGGCGCCGGTGCTGTCGCTGGCTTGCGTGAGGCTGCTGGCCGGCGGGTGGCTGGCCAGCACCACCCCGGCGATTACGCCGCCGGCGGCCAGCACCAGGGCCAGGCTCAGCCCGGCGGTCCAGCGCAGCGCGTGCCGCCGGTCCCTGGCGTAGTGCTGATCAAGCTGGCTCGGCTGCGGGGCCGGGCTCGTCGGGTCCTGCGGGCCGGTGCCGGCCGGCCCGGGGGCCGGTGTCCAGAACTGATCGGTGCGGCGGGAGTCCTGCGGGTCGCCATCACCGGTAGGCCGGTACATGTTGTCCATGGGCCTGAGCCTTCCGGGCCGGGCTGGGACATTGGCCCGCGAAAGCTGGGATTTCGCTGGGACCGGGCTGCGGACTTCCCCCGGGTCTGGGCAGCGAAGCGCTACATCCGGTCGGGAACCGGGATGCCGAGCAGGCCGAGCCCGGTGTCCAGCACCCGCAGGGTGAGCGCTGACAGCGCCAGCCTGCTGTGCCGGACCGCCTCGCCGGGTGCGTTCAGCACCGGGCACTGCTCGTAGAACGTGGTGAACGCGCTGGCCACCTCGAAGAGGAAGTTGCTCAGCAGGTGCGGTTCCGCGTTCTCCCCGGCCTGCCCGACGGCGGCGCCGAAGCCGAGCAGCCGCAGCGCCAGCGCCCGTTCCGCTGGTTCGGACAGCTGCACCGGGCCGGCCACGGCGCCCGGGTCGATCCCGGCCTTGCGGAAGATGGACCGGATCCGGGCCGTCGCGTACTGCAGGTAGGGCCCGGTGTTGCCCCGGAACGAGATCATCCGGTCCCAGTCGAAGACGTACTCGCTGGCCCGGGCGGTGGACAGGTCGGCGTACTTGATCGCGCCGACGCCGACCGCCTCGGCGATGGCCGCCCGCTCGGTTTCGCTCAGGTCCTGGCTGGTGCCCAGCTCGTCGACCACGTGCCTGGCCCGCTCGACGCCCTCGGTGAGCAGTTCGCTGAGCTTGATCGTGTCGCCCGCCCGGGTGCGCAGGATCTTCCCGTCGGTGCCGAGCACGTTGCCGACCTGCGCGTGCTCGAACCGCGCGCCTGGCGGGATCCAGCCCGCCTGCCGGGCTACCGCGAACACCATCTGGAAGTGCAGCGCCTGGGCCGAGCCGACCACGTAGATGGCCCGGTCCACCTTCAGGTCCCAGATCCGGTACCGGATCGTGGCCAGGTCGGTGGTGGCGTAGTTATAGCCGCCGTCGCTCTTCCTGATGATCAGTGGCAGCGGCTCGCCGTCGCGCCCGGTGAACCCGGGCGGGAACGCGCACAGCGCGCCGTCGCTGATCACCGCGACGCCGCTGGCCTCCAGCTCGGCGCAGACTTCGGCCAGCATGGCGTTGTAGAAGCTCTCCCCGCGGATGTCCGCGTCGGTCAGCGTCACCTGCAGCTGCTGGTAGATCCGGTGCAGGTAGTCCAGCGACAGGTCGACCAGGTGCTGCCACAGCCGGAGCGTTTCCGGGTCGCCGCCCTGCAGCAGCACCACCCGCTGCCGGGCCCGCTCGCTGAACGCCGGGTCGCCGTCGAACTTGCTCCGCGCGGCCTGGTAGAACGCGTTCGGGTTATCGTGCAGCAGGGCGGCGTCGGCGGAGTCCTCACCCACGTCGAGCAGGTGCTCGATCAGCATGCCGAACTGCGTGCCCCAGTCGCCGACGTGGTTGTCCTTGATCACCTCGTGCCCGGCGAAGTCCAGGATCCGGGCCAGCGCGTCGCCGATGATCGTCGTGCGCAGGTGACCGACGTGCATCTCCTTGGCCACGTTGGGCGAGGAGTACTCGACCACGATCCGCTGCGCCGGGTCGGCGGCCGGGGTGCCCAGCCTCGGGTCGTCCAGCTCGCTGCTGGCCTGGGCGCCGATCCACTCCGGGGTCAGCGTGAGGTTGATGAAGCCAGGCCCGCTGACCTGCGGCGGCTCGGCCACCCCGGTCAGGTCCAGCTGGCTGATGATCTCCGCGGCGATGTCCCGGGGCGGCCGGCCCAACTTCTTGGCCAGCGGCAGGGCTGCGTTGGACTGGAAGTCGGCGAACGAGGACGGCCGGATCACCGGGTCGGCAGCCGCGTATTCCGTGCCGAACGCGGCGCCGAGCGCGTCCTGCACCCGCCGCGTGAGCACTTCCCTGGGATCAGCCATGTATAAAGCGTAGCGAGGCGTGTCGAGCGGATTCGCCGCGTAGCGGTTCCGGGTCAGCTGCGGCGCAGGAAGTGCGCGCCACGGCTGTGCCCGAGCCGGGCCCGGATCTTCTCGGTGATCTGGCCCTTGCTCAGGTCCGCGGCCAGCAGGCAGGCCGAGGTGATGCCGCGCGCAGTGGACGCCCCGTGCGCGATCACCACGGTGCCCTCTAGGCCGAGCAGCGCGGCGCCGCCATAGCTTTCCGCGTCCATCCGGCTGCGCAGCTCGCGGAACGCCCGGCGCTGCAGCACCGCGCCCGCCCGCGCGACCCGGGACCCGGCCAGCACCGAGCGGAGCTGGTCGGCGGCGAACCGGGTGGTGCCTTCCAGCGTCTTCAGCGCGACGTTCCCGGTGAAGCCGTCGGCCACGATCACGTCCACCCGGCCGGCCAGCAGGTCGCCACCCTCCACGTTGCCCGCGAACTTGATCGGCAGTGCACCGTGCGGCGGCGGCGCGTTCAGCAGCTCGTAGGCGCGCCGGGTCAGCTTGTTGCCCTTGCCGGGCTCGGTGCCGATGTTGAGCAGCCCCACACTGGGCTCGGCGATGCCGTGCGCGATCTGTGCGTAGGCCACGCCGAGCTGGGCGAACTGCAGCAGCATCTCTGGTTTGGGGTCCGCGATTGCGCCCGCGTCGACCAGCAGCGTCGGCTTGGGGCTGGTCGGCAGCACCACGGCCAGGGCCGGCCGGAGCAGCCCCGGCACCGACCGCAGCCGCAGCCGGGCGGTGGCCACGATGCCGCCGGTCGATCCGGCCGAGACCAGCGCCGCGGCCTGGCCGCGCCGGATCACCTGGCAGGCCATGGCCACACTCGACCTGGGCCGGCGCCAGCTGGCCAGCGCCCCTTCGTGCATGGCAATCGCGTCCTCCGCCGCGACGAGCTGGAGCAGGCCGGCCACGTCCTGGTGCGCGGCCAGCAACGGCTGCAGCTCGGCGGGGCGGCCAGTCAGGATGACCGGGGCCCGCAGCGCGGCGGCGGCCGCCGCCGCCCCGGCGACCACCTGCGCGGGAGCGTGATCACCGCCCATCGCGTCCACCACGATGGCGGCCCGGTCCGGTGCCGGGCCCGGCACTGGGCCCGGCGCGTTCAGGTCCATCGGAGGTCCCGGGGACCCGGTCAGCCCGCTGCCGGGGGGCTGGGCCAGCCCGCCGCGGCCGGGCAGGCGGGCAAGGTGCGTCGAATGACCAGCATGCGCCCAAGCTTCTCACTGCCGCGCCCGGCCCGCACCGCTACCCTGGCGCAGCCACACCGCGGCTGGGCGCTCGCCGTGCGTAGCCAGGGCCGCCACGCCGCCGCCGATGGCCGCGGGGCGTGCGCCGCTGCCGATGGCCGCGCCGTGCCGGCCACCCGCCGTGGCCAGGCGCCCGCGCCTCGCGGTCCCAGCGGCATACGGCGATCCAGGTGGCTGACCGGCCCGGCTGAGAACCGTGACACAAATAATGTTCAAAGGTGCATAACAGGCGTTATGGGTTGATGGCGGACTCAACATGATTGATGATGGGCCTACCGGGTAACCATCTGTCACGATCTGGGGCTGGCGAGCGGGCAAACGGGCGAATAGCGCTCCGCGCATTCCTGGTCGTGCCGAGAGGGAGTCACCGCTAGCGGACACCTGGCGCGCAGCTGACTGACGGGGAGTAGCGAGCGAACCGTCAACGCCGCTTCAGTGTTTCCTCAACGTGATCTCCTTGTATTGAGTCTTAACTAGTGGGGTTAGTCCTGCCTAGAGCGTCCGAGGAGGTGACAGCGGCGCGCAGATCGCAGCGGCCGGCCTGAACGATCCGTGTGCTCCGGCAGGGCCGCTGGAGCGCCGACCGACCGGAGGGAGACGCGTGACTGGGATTCGGCAGACTGTGCCGGCGGCACCGGCGGCGGGACGGCGGTTCCGCGCGTACACCGCGAAACATCTGGACGCACTGACCGCGCGAGCTGGTCTCGGCATGGCAGACCGGCTGGCGGTACGAGCTGTCGGGGCCGTGTTGCCTTTCCGTACCAACTCATACGTCGTCGAGGAACTTATCGACTGGGCGGCGGCGCCCGACGACCCGATCTACCGCCTGGTGTTCCCGCAGTCGGACATGCTGCCCCCAGCCGACGTGCAGCGCATCTCCGCTCTGCTGGCCGCCGGCGCGCCCGAGATGGAGATCAAGGCGGTGGCGCACGAGGTGCGGATGCGGCTCAACCCGCACCCGGCCGGGCAGCTCGCGCTGAATATCCCCGACCTAGGCGACGAGCCGATCCCCGGCGTTCAGCACAAGTACCCCGAGACGGTGCTGATCTTCCCCAAGCAAGGACAGACCTGCCACGCCTACTGCGCCTACTGCTTCCGCTGGGCTCAGTTCGTGGACGAGCCCGAACTCAAGATGGCCACCACCGACGTGGACCGGGTGATGCACTACCTGCGGCAGCACCGCGAGGTGACCAGCGTGCTGATCACCGGCGGTGACCCGATGATCATGGGGGCGCCGGTGCTGCGCCGGTATATCGAGCCGCTGCTGGCCCCGGGCATGGAGCACATCGAGTCGATCCGGATCGGCAGCAAGTCCCTGGCCTACTGGCCGCAGCGGTTCGTTACCGACCCGGACGCCGACGACACCCTCCGGCTGTTCGAGCAGGTAGTAACGTCCGGCCGGGCGCTGGCGTTCATGGCGCACTTCTCCCATCCGAGGGAACTGGAGCCAGCGTTGGTGGGTGAGGCGGTGCGCCGGATCCGGTCGGCCGGCGGGGTGATCCGCACCCAGGCCCCGCTGATCAGGACGATCAACGATGACCCCGCGACCTGGGCTGCGATGTGGCGGGCTCAGATCCGGCTCGGCATGGTGCCCTACTACATGTTCGTGGAGCGGGACACTGGGCCGCAGGACTACTTCGCGGTCCCGCTGGCTCGTGGCTACAACATCTTCCGCCGGGCCTACCGGCAGGTGTCCGGGCTGGGCCGGACGGTGCGCGGGCCGTCCATGTCGGCCACCCCGGGCAAGGTGTGCATCGACGGGATCGCGCAGGTCGCGGGCCAGCAGGTGTACGTCCTGCACATGATCCAGGCACGCGATCCGAGCCTGGTCGGCAAGCCGTTCTTCGCCCGGTACAACCCGGACGCCACCTGGATCTCTGACCTGGAGCCTGCGTTCGCGGCGCGGTTCCCGTTCGAGCCGGATCCGGAGGAACTGCCCGGCCTGTGGTCGCCCGCGGTCTTCGAGCCCGCGAGCTAGCCGAGGCCAGCCGCGAGTTCCGGCCGCCCGCGAGTTCCGGCCGCCCGCCTG
>DATCUG010000501.1:0-17003 GCA_036567525.1 Streptosporangiaceae bacterium
ATCACGTCGCCCCAGGTACCCGCCGCGCCCCGGGCTACACATGATCGGCCAGATGGCTCCAAGCGTCAGGCTGAGGCCGCCCTACCCACGGCGAGGGCGTCATCGAGGCTCGGGTAGATGGGCAGCACGCGATCGAGCCCGCTGAGCTCCAGCGCGCGCCGGACGGCTGACCCGGGAATGGCCAGCCGCAGTTCGGCCTGGCTGTCGATGGCCTGCACGTAGGCCCGCGCCAGCATGCGGGTACCGGCCGAATCACAGAAGGTGGTGCCGGTCAGATCCGCGACGATCGTTCTTATCCCGGACACGAAGACCGCGGCCAGTTCCCGGCCGAGGATGCCTGCGTTGGCCAGGTGGATTTCGGCCGGCAGGACCACGATCAGGGGCTGGGTGCCTGGGCTGGCGCCAGGCTGGTGCACGGTCACGCGCGACCACCTCCGGAATGCTGGCGCCGCGATTCCAGGATGGTCAGCAGCCAGCCGGTAACCGCGGCTGGCTCAACAACCACTGGGTCCCAGTTTACCGGGTGGGATCCGCGGGCTCCGGGCTGCCTAGGCGGGGTGGCGGGACGATGACGGCCGGGGCTGGCGCCACCGCCTCCGGCACCGTGGCGAAGTTGGGTATCAGCCGGTCCACACCGGTGATAGCGAAGATGCGCAGCACGGCAGAACTGGTGATCACCAGCCTGGCCTCGCCCCCTTCGGCCCGTGCCCGCCGGTGTGCGCGGAGCAGTGCGTGCAGCCCGGCGCTGTCGCAGAACCCGGTAGCCGTCATGTCCACCACGAACGTCGCGTGCCCGTGCGCCATCGTGTCGAGGATGACGGTCCGGAGCGCGTCGGCATTGCCGGAATCGATCTCGGGGGGCGCCGTCACGACCGGCACGCCGCTGACCATGGTCACCGTGTAGCTACCCGGCATCCTGGTCACCTCCCAGCTAATCCAGGGCCTGCCAGGTGCCGGAAGGGCGGTGCTGACGTAGCAGCTAGCAGGACATGGGAATCCGCCGGCTGGGTCGTCAACCGTAACACAATGTTACTGCAGGCTGGGCGTTGTGTCACGAGCGGCAGTTCGCCCGGCCAGCCGCTCCCGCTGCGGGACGACGGTGTACTTGGGGTCATCCGCCGAGTTCAGCCCGGCCTGGAAGATGGCGAACCGGGTCAGCGCGGATCCGGCCAGCAGAGCCGTGCCCGCGGCGGCGGCCGCCATCCGGCTGCGCCGGCCCGCCAGCCCGGCGGTGAGCACGCCGGCCACGGTGACGGCCTGCGCGAGCCGGCCGTAGCGCTTCGCCCGGCCTTCCTCGTAGGCCTCCCCGGGCAGGCCCATCCGCTTCTCCATCACCTGCTCCAGGGCGAGCTCGGCCACCCCGGCCAGCATGCCCAGCCGGAGCACCGGCTCGTTCTCGCGCAACGGCGCGCCGGCCAGCCCCAGGCCGGCCGCGGCGCTGGCCGCCGAGGCGGCGAACACGAACGGCAGGTACCGGTGCCCTTCGTGCCAGGCCGGCACGGCGGTGTTGGCGATCAGCGCCGCGGTGTAGGTGGCGACCGCCGGGCCGGTCACGGCCGCCGCCGTGGTGGCCGCGGCGCCGGCCAGTGGGGCGATGCCGGTGAGGTCGCTGGCCGCGGCGGCCGCCGTGGCCGGGGCGTACCCGGCCAGCAGCCACGACCCGATGCTCATCGGCGACGTGGGCTTGAGGGTGCGCAGCATGTTCAGGAACCGGGTGCGCCGGCCCAGGTCATGGACGAGCGCGGTCAGGGACAGCCCGGCGGCCACCGTCGATCCGCATTTCATCGTGCGGGCCAGCCCCGGCCGCCCGGTGAGCTGCGCCCCGGCCGCGATCACCGACCCGGCGCCGGCCAGCCCGCCGAGGAACAGGTAGCCGGGAATGTCCGGCCCTTCCCAGACCGGCTTGTTGATGATCGGCTTGCCGTAGTAGGAGTCGAACCTGGCCTCGGGGACCATCGGCGCCTCGGCGCGGTTCTTCCGCCGCCAGCGGCGGGCCGGCTGAGCCGTCCCCCCGGCGCCGGTGGTCGCCTCCCGGCCAGGCCGCACCCCCTGCAGGCCGTCCTTGGTCGCGTCGCTGCTGCTCATCGCCGGCCCCGCAGGAAGCTCGCCGCGATGGTGGCGGTCAGCGTGACCGCCGCGATGCCGACCCGGGCCCACATGGCGGGCAGGTCCCGGGTGGTGACCACCGGGTCCGGCGGCAGCCCGTACACCTCCGGTTCGTCGAGCAGCAGGAAGAACGCCCCGTCCCCGCCGACGCCGTCGTCCGGATCCCGGCCGTACAGCCGCGCATCGGCCACCCCGGCGCCGTGCAGCTGATCCAGCCGGGCATCGGCCCGCTCGCGCAGTTCATCCAGCGGGCCGAACTGGATCGAGTCGGTCGGGCAGGCTTTGGCGCAGGCCGGTTCCGCCCCCACGCTCAGCCGGTCGTAGCACAGCGTGCACTTCCAGACCCGGCCGTCGTCCTCCCGCTGGTCGATTACCCCGTACGGGCAGGCGGGCACGCAGTAGCCGCAGCCGTTGCAGATGTCCTCCTGGACCACCACGGTGCCGAACTCGGTGCGCATCAGCGCGCCGGTCGGGCAGACGTCCAGGCAGGCGGCGTGCGTGCAGTGCTTGCACACGTCGGAGGACATCAGCCAGCGGACCCCGGCCTGATCGCCGTCCACGCTGGTGCGCTGCTCGATGAAGGCCACGTGCCGCCAGGTGTCCGCGCCCAGGCTGATGGTGTTGTCATAGGACATGCCGGTCAGGTTCAGGCCGTCCTCGGGCACGTGGTTCCACTCTTTGCAGGCCACCTCGCAGGCCTTGCAGCCGATGCACACCGACGTGTCGGTGAAGAACCCCATCCGGGGCGGATGGTCGGTGTAGCCGCTGGCCGTGGCGGGCTCGGTGCTCTCCAGCAGCGACAGCACGCTGCGCTCCTGGTGCGGCGTGGTATCAGCGGCCATCGCGCACCTCCATCCCGGTGTCCGGGGTGATCCCGGCCCGCCGCTGGTACTCGGCGACCAGGTCGGCGCGGGCCGCGCCGCGCGGCCGCCGGCCCGGCCTGATATCCCCGGACATCGCCTTGACCTCCTGGATGTGGCTGTTCGGGTCCAGCGCGATCGAGGCCAGTTCGTTCGCCGCGTCGCCCTGCGTGTAGCCGTTCGGGCCCCAGTGGTAGGGCAGCCCGATCTGGTGCAGCGTGCGCCCTTGTATCCGCAGCGGCGGCATCCGGTCGGTGATCATGACCCGCGCCTCGATGGCGTTACGTGCGGTAATGATCGTGGCCCAGCCCAGGTGCTCCAGGCCGCGCTCGGCGGCGAGCTCGGGGGAGACCTCACAGAACATCTCCGGCTGCAGCTCGGACAGGTAGGGCAGCCAGCGGCTCATCCCGCCCGCGGTGTGGTGCTCGGTCAGCCGGTAGGTGGTGATCATGTACGGGAACACCGCCGACCCGGGCTGGCTCGGGTTCGGGTGGTAGCGGTTGTGCTCCCGGGCGAACACCTGCCGCACCGGGTTGCGCTGCTGCGGGTACAGCAGGTTGGGGAACGGCGAGTCCTGCGGCTCATAGTGGGTGGGCAGCGGCCCGTCGGTCAGCCCGGCCGGCACGTACAGCCAGCCTTTGCCGTCGGCCTGCATGACGAACGGGTCGATGCCGGATAGTGCCTCGGCCGCCCGCGCGTCGTCCGGCGGCCGGTGCCAGGGCGATTTGCTGTCGGCGAAGTCCGGGATGTCGTGCCCGGTCCACTTGCCCTGCTCCTCGTCCCACCAGACCAGCGCCTTGCGCGGGCTCCACGGCTGGCCGTCCGGGTCGGCCGACGCCCGGTTGTAGATGATCCGCCGGTTGGCCGGCCAGGCCCAGCCCCACTCCGGGGCGACCCAGCTCTGCTCCTTGCCGGGCTTGCGCCGGGCCGCCTGGTTCACGCCGTTGGTGTAGACACCGCAGTAGATCCAGCAGCCGCAGGCGGTGGACCCGTCCTCGTTGAGCTGCTCGTAGGAGGCCAGCGGCTGGCCGTCGGCGTCCCAGCCGTTGATCTCGGCCAGCACCGCCTCCGCGTCCGGCTCGGCGATCGCGCCCTCGGTCGGGTAGTCCCAGGTCAGGTCGAGCAACGGCCGGTCCATGTCGTCCTGGGAACCGGCCAGCTTGGCCCGGATGATGCGGCCCAGGTGATAGTAGAACCACAGTTCGCTGCGCGCGTCGCCGGACGGCTCCACGGCCATGTGGTGCCATTGCAGCATCCGCTGGGTGTTGGTGAAGCTGCCGTTCTTCTCGGTGTGCGCCGCGGCCGGGAAGAAGAACACTTCGGTGCCGATGTCTTCGGTCCGCAGTTCCCCGGTCTCGATCTCCGGGCCGTCCTGCCACCAGGTGGCCGACTCGATCAGCGAGAAGTCCCGGACCACCAGCCAGTCCAGCTTGGCCATGCCCAGCCGCTGCATCTTGGCGTTGGCCGAGCCGACCGCGGGGTTCTCGCCGACGACGAAGTAGCCCTTGCACTCGCCGTCGATCTGGGCCATCACGGTCTCGTACGTGCTGTGGCTGCCGGTCAGCCGGGGCAGATAGTCGAAACAGAAGTCGTTCTCCGCCGACGCCGCCGGTCCCCACCAGGCTTTGAGCAGGCTGACCAGATAGGACCGCATGTCGCCCCAGTAGCCCTTGTCGGTGGACGAGCCCTCGATGAACTTGTCCAGGTCCTCGTCGGCATGGGCGTGCGGCATCGGGATGTAGCCGGGCAGCAGGTTGTACAGCGTGGGGATGTCGGTCGAGCCCTGAATGCTGGCGTGCCCGCGCAGGGCCAGGATCCCGCCGCCCGGCCGGCCGATGTTGCCCAGCAGGAGCTGGAGCACCGCGGCGGCCCGGATGTACTGCACCCCGACGGTGTGCTGGGTCCAGCCGACCGCGTACGCGAATGCGGTGGTCCGGTCCCGCCCGGAGTTGGCCGTGATCGTCTGGCACACCTTCAGGAACTGATCCTGCGGGATGCCGCAGATCTGCTCCACCATCTCTGGCGTGTACCGGGAGTAGTGCCGCTTGAGGATCTGGAACACGCAGCGGGGATGCTGCATGGTCTCGTCCCGCCGCGGGTTGGGGTGGGCGGCCGCGCCGCCCGAGCCGTGGCTCTCCCCGCGGCCCGCGCCAGCCAGCGCGCGGGCCGAGTCGCGGTCGGCGCCGCCGTCACCGGAATCGTCCGGCCCGGAGCCAGCGTCGCCGCTCTCGGTCTGTGCGCCGCCCTCGGCCCGGTCCTCGTACTCCTGGTCCCGCTCACCCGAGGCGGCCTGCACCTCGACGCCCTCGTACTCCCAGGTGTGGAAGTCGTAGCTGCGCTCTTCCTCCTCGAGGCCGGAGAAGACCCCGCCGAGGTCCTCGGTGTCCGCGAACTCCTCGGTGATGATCGTCGGCCCGTTGGTGTACGCGGCCACGTACTCACGGAAGTACTTCTCGTTGGCCAGGACGTAGTTGATGATGCCGCCGAGGAACGCGATGTCGGACCCGGCCCGCAGCGGCACGTGGATGTCGGCCAGCGCGCTGGTCCGGGTGTACCGCGGGTCGACGTGGATCACCGTGGCCCCCCGGGCCTTGGCCTCCATCACCCACTGGAAGCCGACCGGGTGGCATTCGGCCATGTTGGAACCCTCGATGACGATGCAGTCCGAGTTCTGCAGGTCCTGCTGGAACGTCGTGGCGCCGCCACGGCCGAACGAGGTCCCCAAACTGGGGACGGTGGAGGAGTGTCAAACCCGAGCCTGATTCTCGATCTGTACCGCACCCAGCGCGGTATACAGCTTCTTCATCAGGTAGTTCTCTTCGTTGTCCAGCGTGGCGCCGCCCAGGCTGGCGATGCCCATGGTGCGCCGGACCCGCTTCTCGCCGGCTGCCCACTCCCAGGTCTCGCGGCGGGTCCGCAGTACCCGGTCGGCCACCATGTCCATCGCGGTGTCCAGGTCCAGCACCTGCCAGTCGGTGGCGTGCGGGGCCCGGTAGAGCACGTCGTGGCGGCGGGCGTCACCCGTGGTCAGCTGCAGGCTGGCCGATCCTTTAGGGCACAGCCGGCCCCGGCTCACCGGGGAGTCCGGGTCACCCTCGATGTGCACGACCTGCTCGTCTTTGACGAACACGTTCTGGCCACAGCCGACCGCGCAGTACGGGCATACCGACTTGACCACCGTGTCGGCGGTGGCGATCCGGGGCTGGAGATGCGCCGAGCGGGGCGACTTGACCGCGGCTCCGCGGCCCAGGTGATCGAGGCCACGGAACTGCCGGAGCACCGGCCAGTTCAGGTCCATTAGTCCTCACTCTCCGGCTCGGCCCGCCCGCGGAGGAACCGCTGCCCGATCTTTCTCCGGTCCTCCGGGCTGGTCGCGTCGCGCAGCTTGAGCAGCACCCGGTCCTCGAACGCGACGTGCTTGCGGGCTGCCTTCTCCAGTTCCTCGGCCAGTTCGTCGAAACGTTCCTCGGACGCCTTGACCTGGCCCAGCGCGGTGAGCAGATCCTTGCCCTGCTGTTCCTGCCCGGTAGCGGTCTGGGCCAGCTCGTCTCCGTCATCCAGGACGGACCGGACCCACGGCCAGAAGTGCTCTTCCTCGGCCGCCTCATGCTTGGACAGCTCAACCGTGATCATGTCAGCGATGGAGGCGCGCCGGGACTGATGCACCGCTGAGCCGCCCTTGGTCACCCCGGGAATCGCCTTGAGCTGCTTGATCAGGGCGGTGACCTGGTCATGCTGGCGGCTCAGCACGAACAGGATGTCAGTGTCGGCCGGGTCCAGCGGCTCGCCGGGGGTGGCGTCCCGGGCCTGCGCCGCGGCCTGCATCGGCCCATCCGCGGCGGCCCGCTGCTTGATCCAGTCGTGCACGTCCGGTTTGGTGGTGGGGTTCCTGACCTGCTGGCCCCCGTAGACCAGGGCTTGCGTGCTCTCGGCCAGCACGCCGGGCTGGCCGGTGTGTTCCGGGGGGAACGTGTCGCCGCCGTCCGCGGGGAGCCCGGTGGCGACCAGATAGGCCTGCCCGGCTGGGATACCCAGCTGCTTCCCCGCTGCCTGGTAGTCACCGTGCTGCTGATAGCTGAGCAGCGCCTGCTCTCGCGTCGGCATCCCACCTCCTGTCGGGCCGAGGCCGCTTCTCCCCGGGATGATCACCGGTAAACATCCGGTCCCGGATTCACGTCTCGTCAGGTACCTCGTTGATGGTCAGCACGGTCCAGCCCCCGGGTCCCCAGTCCAGGGTGTTGAAGCACCCGTTGTCCTGGGGCAGCTCGTCCGGGTCGCCCAGGCCCGGGTCGATGGCCACCAGCACTTCCCGGTTCACCGCGTCGTGGCTGACCACCACGACGCTGCCCGTAGCGCAGCGCTGGGCGATTGTGGTCAGGCCCGGGACGGCCCGGTCGCGGATCGCCGACCGGGGCTCGACGCCGGGAGCGGCATCCACCGATCCGAACTTCTCGGTCACGGTCTCCTTCGGCGTGCCCGCCCACCGGCCGTAGTCCCGGTCGTTCAGGCACTGATCCACGGTCACCGGCTGCCCGGCGCGGTCCGCGACCGGCTGCGCCGTCTGCCGCGCGCGGCGCAGTGGGCTGGCCACCACCAGGGCGGGCTGCCGGGGGCCCAGGGCCTGGCCGAGCCGTGTGGCCTGCCGGTGGCCTTCGTCATCGAGCGGCGGATCCAGCAGGCCGCGCAGCACGCCCGATTCGTTGAGCGCGGTCTGGCCGTGCCGGGCCAGGTAGACGCGAACGCCATTGCCTGGCCCGGGGCCGTCCGCTGAGCCGGTCATCTCCGGCCTCGGCTGGCCTGGCCCGCGTAACGGGCCCACGCCGCAGCGGCCGCGCTTCCGGCCAGCACGGGCAGCAGCGGGATGGCCACCCGGGCTACCCGGCGCCGCAGTCCTGGCCGGGGCCGGCTGTCCGCCGCCCGCGACCGGGCCAGCGCCATGACCTGGCCGGCGTGCAGCGCCTGGCGGCCGGTACCGGCGTCCGCGATCTGGGTCTTGCAGGAGAAGCCGTTGGCCACCACCAGGGTCTCCGGGCTGGCCTGCCGGACGGCGGGCAGCAGGGCCTGCTCCCCGCAGTCCATCGAGATCTGGTACTTGCCGGATTCGAAACCCCATGAGCCAGCCAGGCCGCAACAGCCGCCGTCCAGATTCTGGACGGACAGGCCCATCTGCTCCAGGAGCTTCTGGTCCGGGTCGAGACCGCCGGTCGCGCGATGGTGACAGTGTCCCCACAGCAGTGCCTGGCCGGCCAGCTTCGGTGGCTCGATGCCGAACGTGGTGAAGAACTCGGCGAAGTGGTAGGAGTTGCGGGCCAGCCGGTCCGCGTCGTCGTCGTGCGGCCGCATCTTGGCCAGTTCGTCCTTGAACACCGCCAGGCAGCTCGGTTCCATGCCGACGACCGGGGTGCCCGCCCGCACGTGCTCCCGCAGCACGTCGAGTACGCGGCCCAGGTACCGGTCGGCGCTGTCCAGGAAACCGTAGTCGTACAGCGGCCGGCCGCAGCAGACGTGCTGCTCCGGCATGATCACCCGCCAGCCCGCGGCCTCGATGGCCTCGACGCAGGCCATGCCGACGTCGGTGTGGAAGTAGTTGTTGAACGTGTCCGGGAACAGCACTACCGGCTGCCCGGTGGGGTTGCTGGTGCCGCCGCGGCGGCGGTACCAGTCCTGCAAGGTCATCGGCGCGAACTCGGGCAGCGGGCGCCGCCGGTCGATCCCGGCCGCCAGCTTGGCCAGGCGGCTCAGCCCCGGCGCCTGGGTAACCGCGTTGGCCAGTTCGGGCACCAGCGAGGCCAGCCGGGCGGCCTGGTCGATGAAGCCGAACGCGTACGCGTACCGTGGCCGCCACCGGCGCGCCGACTTGTAGTGGTGGTAGAGGAACTCCGACTTGTAGGTCGGCATGTCCACGTTGACCGGGCAGTCGTTGGTGCAGCCCTTGCAGGCCAGGCACAGGTCGAGTGCGTCGTAGACCTCGCGGGACTGCCAGCCATCGGTGATCACTTCGCCCTGCAGCATCTCGAACAGCAGCCGGGACCGGCCGCGCGTCGAGTGCTTTTCCTCCCGGGTGACCTGGTAGCTGGGGCACATCGTCGGCGCCCCCTCCGGCACCCGGCACTTGCCGATGCCCACGCAGCGCAGCGTGGCGTGGGCGAAGTCACCCTTCTCCTCCTGGAACGCGAACTTCGTCTCTGGCCGCGGCGGGTTGTACAAGGTGCCCAGCCGCAAGTTCTCGTCCAGCCGGTACGGGTCGATCACCTTGCCCGGGTTCATCTTCCAGTCCGGGTCCCAGATGCGCTTGAACTCCCGCATCGCGTCCAGCAGGTCCGGCCCGTACTGCTTCTCCAGCAGTTCGGCCCGCTGCTGCCCGTCGCCGTGCTCGCCGGATAGCGATCCGCCGTACCGCACCACCAGGTCCCCTGCCTGCTCCAGGAAGCTCCGGTAGCTGGCGATCCCGTCGGCGTGCCGCAGGTCGAAGCTGAGCCGGCAGTGGATACAGCCCTGGCCGAAGTGCCCGTACATGGCGCCCTTGAGGCCGTGCGCGTTCATCAGCTCGCGCAGTTCCACCACGTACCGGCCTAGCTCCGAGGGCGGCACCGCCGAGTCTTCCCAGCCCGGCCAGTTGTCCTCGCCGCGGGCGAACGCGGTGGAACCCAGGCCGCCCTCCCTGATCTCCCAGATGTCCTGGCTCTGGCCGCCCTCCTGGGCGCTCTTCATGACCAGGATCCGGCCCTCGTCGTAGCCCTTCTTCTTGGTCAGCCACTGCGCGAACCGGCGCGCCGTGGCCACCGATTCTTCCTGGTCGTCCGCGCCGAACTGGACCAGCAGCCAGGCCTGCGACCCGTCCTTGGGCAGCTCCTCGATGTCCTCGATGTGCATATGCTGGGCGGCCTGCTCCTCGATCAGCTCCTCGTCCAGCGCTTCCAGGCCGATCGGCCGCCACTGCTCGATGATCTCCGCGCAGTGCTCGGCCGCGTCGGCCAGGACCGGATAGCCGACCACCACCAGCGTCCGCTGCAGCAGCGCGGGGGTCAGCATGAGCACCGCCTGCAGCATGGTGACGCAGGTGCTCTCCGTGCCGACCAGTGCCCGGGCCACGTTGAAGCCCCGCTCGGGCAGCAGCTCGTCCAGGTTGTAGCCGGACACCCGGCGCGGCACCTCGGTCACCGGGCGGAACCCGGCCCGGATCTGGTCGGCGTACTTGTCCCGCAGGTCCCGGAGGGCCGCGTAGATCTCGCCCTTGCGCCCGCCCGCCGCGATGATCTCGCCGAGCCGGGATTCCTCGTCGTTGCCGACCCAGAACCGGGCCCCGTCGTAGGTGACGACTTCCAGCGCGTGCGTGTTGTCCGAGGTGCGCGGACCGGGCCCGTAGAGCTGGGACTGGACCGAATGGATGCCGCAGGAGTTGTTGCCTATGTTGCCGCCGATCACGCACCGGGAATGCGTGGACGGGTCCGGGCCGAAGATCATGCCGTACTGGCCGGTGTGCCGGTTCAGTTCCTCGTTGATGACGCCGGGCTGGCAGGTCACCAGCTGCCGTTCCGCGTCGATGTCGCCGATCCCGGTCAGGTATTTGGAGTGGTCGATGACCACCGCGTAGTTGACCGTCTCCCCGGACAGGCTGGTCCCGCCGCCCCGGTTCAGGATGGGCGCGCCGAACTGGTGGCACACCCGGTGCGCCGCGACCACGTCATCCAGCGTCCTGGGTATCACCACCCCGATCGGCACTTGCCGGAAGTTGGACGCGTCGTTGGCGTACATGGCCAGCGACCCCGGATCAAACCGCACCTCTCCGTCGACGGCCGCCCGCAGCGCCCGCTCAAGCCCGGTCACGTCGATCCGCACGCTGCCGCGTGGCGCCCCCGGAATGGCTGGGTCCGTCTTGGCTGGTACCTCGCGGACCCGCTGCCTCGCCTCGCTGGTCATGCTGTGCTCCTTCCGTACACGCGGTACGGCTCCAGATCCGCCCACTTCACGGCCAGGCCGAGACCCGGCCGCGCCGGGTCCGGCCGCAGCGCGCCGCCCTGCGGGCTGAGCGTGCCGTCGAACGCCATCTCCTCCAGGCGTACGTGGGTGTGGAAGTACTCCAGGTGGCGCACGTGCGGCACGGCGCAGCAGGCGTGCGCGCTGACCGCGGGCGCGCAGTGCCCGGACAGATCGATCTGGTGTGCTTCGGCCAGCCCGCCCACCTGGAGCAGGCCGGTTATCCCGCCGCACCGGGTCACGTCCGCCTGCAGGCAGTCCACCGCCCCGGCCGCCAGCAGCGCGGCGAAGTCGGGGAGCTGGAAACCGTACTCACCGGCCGCGATGTCCAGCCCGGCCGGCCCGCGGTCACGCAGCAGCCGCAGGCCTTCTTTGTCCTGTGAGCTCACCGGCTCCTCGAACCAGCACACGCCCCAGTCAGCGGCGAACCGCCCGGCCCAGTAGAGCGCGGATTTGCGGCTCAGCGCGCCGTTGGCGTCGGTGAACAGTTCGACGCCGTCGCCGGCTTCCTTGCGCACCGTGGCCAGCCGCTGCGGGTCGGCGGCCGGGTCCCGGGACGTCTTGATCTTCATCCGGGGCAGCCCGGCCGCGGCCCACTGCGTGACCTGCTCGGCCAGCCTGGACAGCGGGTAGTTGGTGAACCCGCCGCTGCCGTAGACCGGCACCTCGTCGCGGAACGCCGGGAGCAGGCGGTAGAGCGGCTGCCCGAGCAGCTTCGCCTTGAGATCCCACACCGCGATGTCCACCGCGGAGGTGGCCATGGCGCCGATGCCCGGCTTTCCCGCGTTCCGCAGCTGGACCTGCATCGTCCGCCAGGCCATGGCCGGCGCGAGGGCGTCCGCGCCGGTGACCGCGCTGGCCAGCTTGGACTCCACCAGATGGGCGGCGGAGACGTCGCTGTACGTGTAGCCGATCCCGGTGTGCCCGCCGGCCCGGGCCTCGACCAGCACTAGCGTGGTCGAGGACCAGGTCAGCGTGCCGTCCTGCTCCTGTCCGTCTGGCCCGTCGGTGGGGATGTCGAACGCGTGCGCGGTCACCGACTCGACGGGGGCGGCGGCCGTCCCGCTCACTTGTCCCGGCCCGGGAGCTGCTCGTAGTACTCAGCCAGCTTCTGCCGGAAACCCCGGCTGGCCAGGCCCGCCCGCTGCGGGTCGTGCAATGCGGCTTTGGCCGACATCTTGGCCTGTTCCTTCATGATGTGCGGCGGCAGCGGCGGAACTTCCGGGTCGGTCTTGAACTCCAGGATCACCGGCACGTCGCTGGCCAGCGCCTCGTCCCAGGCTTTGCCGACCTCATCCGGCTTCTCGCAGTAGATGCCGCGCAGCCCGACGATCTCCGCGTACTTGTGGTACGGGATGCTCGGGATGCCCTGGGATCCGGCGAACCGGGGATCGCCGGCCATGGCCCGCTGCTCCCAGGTGACCTGGTTCAGGTCGCCGTTGTTGAACACGCAGAAGATGAACGGCGGCGGTCCGCCGAGCCGGTCCAGATACCGGTTGACCGTGATCATCTCGTTCATCCCGTTCATCTGGAACGCGCCGTCGCCCTCGAACGCGATGACCGGCCGGTCCGGGTAAGCGAACCGGGCTGCGATGGCGTACGGGACACCTGGCCCCATCGTGGCCAGCGTGCCGGACAGCGAGGCCTGCATGCCGTCGCGCACCGCGATGTGCCGCGCCCACCAGTTCGTCGCCGACCCCGAGTCAGTGGTGAGGATCGCGCGGTCAGGCAGCCGCGGCGACAGCTCCGCCGCCACCGTCTGCGGGTTGATGAGCCCACCGAAACTCTGCCCGGCCCGGTCGGCCATGATCCGGTTCCAGGTCCGGACGTTCTTTTCGATCTCCTCCCGCCAGGACCGGTCCTCCTTGCGCTTAAGCAGCGGGATGAGCTGCTTAAGCGTCTCCTTGGCGTCGCCGATCAGGTGCGCGTCCATCGGGTAGCGGATCCCGATCATGCTGCCGTCGATGTCGATCTCCACGCCGCGGGCGCTGCCCTCGTCCGGCAGCCACTCCGCGTACGGGAAGCTGCTGCCGATCATGAAGAACGTGTCGCAGTTCATCACCATCTCGTCGCTCGGCTTGGTGCCCAGCAGGCCGATGGGACCGGTGACGAACGGCAGGTCGTCGGGCAGCACCTCCCGGCCGAGCAGCGCCTTGGCCACGCCGGCCCCGAGGATCTCGGCGGCCTCGATCACTTCGGGCTGGGCACCGGCCGCGCCCTGGCCGACCAGCATCGCGACCTTCTTCCCGGCGTTCAGCACCTCGGCCGCCTTGCGCAGCTCACCCTCGTTCGGCAGCACCCTGGGCTGGCTCCAGCCCACGCTGGAATACACCGCGCCGTGCTCCTTGGGCGGCGACGGCTGCGCTTCTTCCTCCTGCACGTCCTCCGGGATGATGATGGTGGCTACGCCGCGCCGGGTCAGCGCGGTCTTGAACGCCCGGTCGATGACGTGCCGCACCTGCGCCGGGTGCATCACCGTCTGGCAGAACTCCGACACGTCGGCGAACAGCGTGTCCAGCGCGACTTCCTGCTGGTAGTGCGCGCCCTGCGAGATCCGCTTCTGCTGACCGACCACCGCCACCACCGGCTGATGGTCCAGCTTCGCGTCGTACAGGCCGTTCAGCAGGTGGATGGCGCCCGGACCCGAGGTGGCCATGCAGCAGCCAACCTCCCCGGTGAACTTGGCGTGCGCGCAGGCCATGAACGCGCCCATCTCTTCATGCCGGGGCTGGATGAACTCCGGGTCACCGTCGGCCCGGCCGAACGCGCCGAGCAGCCCATTGATCCCATCGCCCGGGTAGCCATAGACCCGGTGCACGCCCCACTCCCGCAGCCGGGCCAGTACGAAGTCCGATACCTGCATGCTCATATGCCGCCCCGTCGATCATCGAGGATTTATATCGCTTCCCGATATGCCCTGCTACCGCGGTGGCCGATGGCTAAACACGCCCGGCGATCCCCTGGGCGGCCACGATCAGCGCCAGGTGGGACAGGCCTTGCGGAAAGTTGCCCAGCAGCCCGCCGGATTCCGGGTCGATCTCCTCGGCGAGCAGGCCGACGTCGTTGCAGTAGCCGAGCATCTGCGCCAAGACGGCGCTGGCCTCATCCGGCTGCCCGGTGCAGGCCAGCGCTTCGGCCAGCCAGAACGTGCAGGCGGCGAACGCGCCCTCCTTACCGCGCATCCCGCTGTAGCGGTACAGCAGTGGGCCGCCGGCGCCCAGTTCGCGGCGGATCGCGGAGATCGTCGAGCGCAGCCGTTCGGGCTGGCTGGCGCAGAATCCGGTCCGGCCGGCCAGCAGCACGGCCGCGTCCAGCTGCTCGGAGCCGGCCGCCATCGTGTAGCACGAGCTGGCATCCGACCAGCAGTTCTCGTCCACCCAGCGGTGGATCTCGGCCGCCACGGACCGCCACCGGCTGGTGTGCCAGCCGGGCAGCTGATCGTGCTCGGCCAGCCAGGCCGCGCGGTCCAGGGCCACCCAGCAGCCGAGCTTGGAGCTGGTGTAATGCTGGTAGTCATCCAGCTCCCACAGGCCGGCGTCGGGCTGCCGCCACAGGTCGCAGACCTTGTCAGCCATGTCGGCCAGCATGGCGCCGGTCGCGCTGTCCAGTTGCCCGCCGTGCCGGACGTACTCGTAGACGGCGTCCATCAGGTGGCCGTAGCAGCCGAGCTGCCGCTGGCCGGCCGCGGCATTGCCCACGTGTACCGGCGTGGTGCGGAAATAGCCCGGCAGGGCGTCGACGCGCTGCTCCTCGGCCGGGGCGGGCCGGCCATCGAGCGTGTAGCAGACCTGAATGTCCGGGGCGGTCTGCCGCACCGCGTGCAGCAGCCAGGACAGCACGGCATGGACTTCGGGCAGCAACCCCAGGCTGGTCAGCGCGTCCGCGGCGAACGAGGCATCGCGTACCCAGGCGAACCGGTAGTCGTAGTTGCGGTCGCCGCCGATCGCCTCGGGCAGTGACGTGGTGGCCGCGGCCGCATTGGCGCCCGTCGCGGTGATCGTCAGCAGTTCCAGGGTGAGCGCGCTGCGGCAGACCGCCTCGGCGTGTGGCCCGGAGTACTGGATGGACCGGTGCCACGCTTGCCAGCGGTCGGTGGTCATCCGCAGCCGGGCGGTTATGTCCGCCGCGGCTGGGGCGGGCACCGGTTCCTGGTCGGTTACGGTCACGGCGAGCAGGGCGGTGTGGTCCGCGGTCGCGGTGAACTCGCCGCGGATTTCATGCTCACGCAACTCAGGCTGGCCCGCGTCGGCGCTGATGACAGCCATCGTCTGGTCGCCGAGGGCGATCTGCGGCGGGTGCCCGCCAGTGCGTCCCCGGACCCAGGGTTCGGCTGACCCGAACCGCCGGCCGGGGGCTACCCGCCACCGCATCGGCACGTCACCCTGCTCGGCGCGGACCTCCCGGACCAGCTCGGTCCAGGGCAGCGGCCGGTCGCCGTAGCGGTTCAGCGCGTCCGTCACCACCACCGTGCCGCCGGCCGTGCGGAACGTCGTCTCCAGCACCGCTGTCCCGGGGATATAGCGGCGTTGCACCGAGAAATCGGCCACTGGCCTGACTTCCATCCGGCCGCCGTCCTCGGGATCGAGCAGCGCGGCGAACGCGGGCGGCCCGTCTATGGCCGGCACGGGCAGCCAGTCGATGCTCCCGTCTGCCCCCACCAGGGCCACCGTCCGTCCGTCCCCGAGCAGCGCATACGACGCGATGGGCAGGAAGCCGTCCTGACGGGTCCACTCAGTCATGATCCCCGGCTACCCCGCTGAGCGCGGGAAACACCCGGAAAACCTCGTGGGACGATGCATATGGCCGCGGGCGGCGGGAAGCGGGCGGCGCATGACACGACATGATCGCCACGGGGTCGCCGTGGTCACTGGGGGGACCGCCGGGGTCGGCCGGGCTACCGTACGGGAATTGGCCGGCCAGGGCTGGGACGTGGGCATCCTGGCCCGGGGCCAGGCCGGGCTGGACGGCGCGGCCGCGGACGTGGCGGCGGCTGGCCGGTCGGCCTGCCCGGTTCAGGCCGACGTGGCCGACCCGGCGGCGGTCGACGCCGCGGCCGACCAGATAGCCGCCCGGCTCGGCCCGATCGGGCTCTGGGTGAACGTGGCGTTCGCCGGCTACCTGGAGTTCTTCCGGGACACGACGCTGGAAGAGTTCAAGCGGGTCACCGAGGTCACCTACTACGGCCAGGTGCACGGGACGCGGGCCGCGCTGCGGCAGATGCGCCCGGCGGACCGCGGCGTGATCGTCAACGTCGGCTCCGCCATGGCTCACCGGGGGATACCGCTGCAGGCCGCTTACTGCGGGGCCAAGCACGCGGTCAAGGGCTTCACCGAGTCGGTGATGACTGAGCTGGCCCACGAGAAGAGCCGGATCAAACTGTGCACCGTGCAGCTTCCCGGGCTGAACACCCCGCAGTTCAACTGGAACCTGACCAAGATGCCCGGCCACCCGATGCCGGTGCCACCGGTATTCCAGCCCGAGCTGGCGGCCCGGGCCATCGCGTTCCTCGCTGATCACCCGCGGCGGAACATGTGGGTGGGCGTGCCCACCGCCTACACCATCCTCGGCGAGCGGCTGGCCCCCAAGCTGCTCGACATCTACCTGGGCCGGACGGGCGTGAAATCGCAGCAGACCGATGAGCAGTTGCCGCGCTGGGACGAGAACCTGAGCATCGCCCAGGACAGCGACGAGGATCGTGGCGCGCACGGCGCGTTCGGCGCCCAGGCCCACCCACGGGATCCGGTGCTGTGGTGTTCCATGCACCGGCGTGCACTGCTGGCCGGCCTGGCCGCGGTCCTGCTCGGCGGCGCCGCGGCCGCCACGGCGGGCCGGTATGGCCCGCCCGCTCGTGGGTAGCCGCGCGGCATGACCGACGAACCACGTGATAGCGGCCAGGAAGCCATGGCCGAGGCGTTGCATACCCTGACCGACGAGACCCGGCTGCTGGCCCGGCGTGAGATGCGGTCGGCGCTTGCCGAGATGTGGGCGAAAGCCAGGGCCAGCGGCCCGGCGGTCGGGCTGCTGGCCGTCGGCGGCTGCTGCGGGCTGCTCGCCGCCGCC
>DATCUG010000502.1:0-2431 GCA_036567525.1 Streptosporangiaceae bacterium
ACAGCCGCGCCTGCCCGGCCGAGGCGGGCAGCAGCCCGAGCAGCATCCGGATCAGTGTGGTCTTGCCCGCCCCGTTCGCGCCGAGCAGGCCGACCACCTCACCCGGGCCGATAGCCAGGTTCACCCCGTCCACCGCGGTGAACCCGCCGAACCGCCGGCTCACCGCCACGCACTCAGCCAGCGCCCCACCGTTCCGCACTGCCTGGCCCGTCACAACCATCACCGCTCCCCTGCCCCGGTCGCAGCCAGTTCCCGGCCCAGGATGGCCACCGTGACCGCGTCCTGCAGGTCCGGCTGGGCCTGCTCCCCGTCCGTGGCCCCGCCCGGATCCCAGATCCGCCAGTGGCCGGCCCGGCGCCAGGCCCGCGGCCGCTCGGCATCGTGCGGCACGGTCTCGCTGCTCCGCAGCCGGCCCGGCATGGCCGCGACGATCTGCTCCGGCGTGCCCGCCGCGAGCTGACTGCCCGCATCCAGCACGAGTACGTGGGCGGCGCGTTCTGCTTCGTCCAGATAGCTGGTGGCGACGACGACCGCGGCGCCGTCCGCGGCCGCCCGGGCGATCAGCGACCACAGATCGGCCCGGCTCACCGGGTCCACCCCGGTGGTCGGCTCGTCCAGCACCAGCAGGGCCGGGCTGGTCAGCATGGCCGCGATCACGCCGAGCTTCTGCCGCATCCCGCCGGACAGCCGCCCGGCCAGCCGGTCGCGCGCCCCGGTCAGCCCGGCCCGGGCCAGGAACGCGGCGCTGCGCTCGGCCGTCGCCGCCGGAAGCTGGTAAGCGGCCGCCCGGAAGGCCAGGTTCTCGGCCACGGTCAGGTCCGGGTAGGTCCCCGAGCTGGCCGGCAAGTAGCCGATGTCCTGCCGCGGCGGCCGCCGGACCGTGCCCGAGCTGGGTGCGAGCGCGCCACCCAGGCAGCGCAGCAGTGTGCTTCGCCCGGCGCCGTCGCCGCCCACCACCGCGCTCACCTGGCCCGGCCGGGCCTGGAACGTCACCTGGTCGAGGGCGAGACGCCGGCCGTACCGGACAGACACCCGTTCGGCCCCCCACCAGTCCTGGTCAGCGGGTGCCCTGCCACGAGCCTGGACACCACCCCCAGCCGGGACGCTCCCGCCGGCGGGGACTCCGCCGCTCACCGGGAGCCCGCCGCTCACCGGGACGCCGCCGGGTCCGGCCCGGCGCCGGCCGCCACGACCGCTGGCGCGGCGGCCGGGCGGCCGCCCCGGCGGCCACCCGTCCCGGCCGGCGACAGATAGCCGCGGAAGCGCAGCATGGCCAGGCTCATCACGACCAGCCCGAGCAGGGCCAGGAACAGTAGCGGCTGCCACAGCCCGCCGATCGGCTCAGCCCGCAGCATCACCCCACGGGAGATCTCGTTGAAGTAGGTCAGCGGCAGCAGGTAGGAGATCCAGCGCACCCCGGCGGCGATCGAGGTCAGCGGGAAGATCAGCCCGGACAGCAGCACCTGGGGCAGGGTGAACATGAACGAGAGCTGGATGGCCTGGCCCTGGTTCTCCGACACGCTGGAGATGAGCACACCCAGGCCGAGCGTGACGAACAGGAACAGCAGCGCACCGAGCGCGAACAGCGCGTACGAGCCGCGGAACGGGACCCCGAACAAGGCCACCCCGACGGCCAGCACGATGGCCAGGTCCACGCAGGCCACCGCGAAATACGGCACGATCTTCCCCAGGAACACGTCCCGCGGGTGCAGCGGCATCACCGCGAGCTGCTCCAGCGTCCCGGTCTGCCGCTCGCGGACCACGCCCAGGCTGGTGATGATGATGCCGATGAAGGCCAGCACTACGCCGGCCAGCCCAGGGATCATGATGTAGGACGTCTTGAGCTGCGGGTTGTACAGGATGCGGACCACCGGTGCCCGCCCGGCTGGCAGCTGCCGGCTGCGCGCGGCCAGGGCGGTCAGCGCATCCCGCGCGGTGAACAGCTGGCTGCCGTCCACCAGCACCACGCTCCTGGCCCCGGTGACCACGGCCAGGGCCGCGCCGTTCCGGTTATCCCGGAGCTGGTCCTGGGCCCAGGCGGCACCCTCGCCCGGGGCCCGGGTCACCACCTGGAACGGAGCGGGCAGCGTTAGCTCCAGGGCCTGCGGCCCGGCCACCACAGTCGGGATGTTCTTCACGTCGAAGCTGGCCGCGTAGCCGAATACGACGAGCAGCAGCACCGGCAGCACGATCATCATGGCCAGCGTGCGCCGGTCCCGGCGCAGCTGCCGGAATTCCTTCACGATCATCGCCCACATCGCCACGCCTCCCGGACCGAGCCAGCTAACTCATCGCGCGTTGAATTCTACACTCGTTGAATTTCTCGTCAACCCGCGCGGCACCTCACCGCGGCAGTGCACACGGACCCAAGCCCCCAGGCCCGGCATCGTCTTTTCACGCGAGCGGTGCAGGAAACTGCCCGTTTTTCCCG
>DATCUG010000503.1:0-6726 GCA_036567525.1 Streptosporangiaceae bacterium
GGCAGGTGCGGCCGCCGCGGCCACGGCCCGCCCGGGCGCACACCCCAGCCGGGCGCATGCGGTCAGCGCGGCCGCGCAGCGGGCGTCCCGTGCGTTCTGGACCCCGGCGCGGATGGCCGGCGCGACCCCGGTGCAGGCGCAGGCTGACACGCCGAGCGACACCCCCACCCCGCCGCCGGGCATCCCGTCGCCCACCCACTTCAGCGGGGTGCCGACCGTGGGGACGCTGTTCTTCACCACCGGGTCGCAGCAGCACTTCTGCACGGCCAGCGTGGTGGACAGCCCCACCGCGAACCTGGTGCTGACCGCGGCGCACTGTGTCTACGGCAGCGGCTACGCCACCAACATCGAGTACGTCCCGCAGTACCACGACGGGCAGCAGCCGTTTGGCGCCTGGGCGGTGCAGACCATCACGGTCGCCGCGGGCTGGCGGGCGTCGCACGACCCGAACCTCGATTTCGCGTTCCTGACCGTCACCCCGCCATCCGGCACGCACCGGCCGGTCCAGTTCGTCACCGGCGGGCTGCACCTGGGCATCAACATCGGCTACGCGCACCGGATCGAAGTGATCGGTTACAACAACGGTGAGGACGAGCCGATCAAATGCGCGTCGCGCAGCTTCGAGTTCGAGCCCGGCCAGATGGAGTTCTACTGCAACGACTTCCAGGACGGGACCAGCGGCGGGCCGTGGATCACCGGGTTCAGCCCGCACTCGGGCTCGGGCACGGTGTTCGGCGTCATCGGCGGCTACGAGGAGGGCGGCGACTACCCGTGGGCCTCGTACAGCGTGTACTTCAGCCTGCCGACGCTGAACCTGTACTGGCAGGCCGAGCAGCAGCAGTTCTGACCGGGCCGCCGGCCTGGGCGGCCGGTGGTGGCCCGCCGCGCCCGTAGTCTGATCCGGTGCTGGCGGCAGGGGTTTACCGGGACCTGGGTGAGGCAGCCTGGGCGTGGGTGGCCCGGCAGGTCCAGGTCGACGCCGGTCCGTGGCTGCCGGAGCAGGTGACCGGGGATGGGCCGCCCGCTGGGCCCGGCCCGGACCGGGACAGCCTGTACGCGGGGATCGCCGGGCTGGCGCCGGTGCTGGCCGAGATCCGGCAATACCGCGCGCTGACCGATGCCGAGCAGTCGCTGGCGGCCGGGATCGTGGCGCGGCTGCTAGCCATGGTGCCGGCCCGGACCGAACCGTCGCTGTATGCCGGGCTGGCCGGGGACGTGACCGCGCTGCGGCTGCTCGCCCCGGGCAGTGAACAGGCCGCGCTGGCCCGGCTGGCCGAACTGGCCACCCCGCGCGGCTGGCCCACCACGCTGGAGCTGGAGCCCGGGTCGGTCGCCCCGGTCACCGACCTGATCCAGGGCACCGCGGGCGTCGTGCTGGCCGCCGTCTGGGCGGGCGGCCCGGCCGCCCACGGCATCGCCGAGACAGGTGGCCAGGCCCTGCTCGGGGCGGCCGACCAGCTCGACGACGGCCTGGACTGGCGGATGCTGCCCGGGTACCGGTCCAGCACGCCGAACTACTCGCACGGCACCGCCGGGGCCGCCAGCGCGCTGGCCGTCGCCGGGACGGCGCTGGGCCGGGCCGGCTTCGTGACCGCCGCCGAGCGCGGGGCGGCGCATCTGCTCGCCGTGGGCACGCTGGACGGGGACGGGTTCACCGTCCCGCACACGCTGCCGTACTCCACCCGGGACGTGGATCCGGTGACCTACAACTGGTGCCACGGGCCGGCCGGGACCTCTCAGCTGTTCCCGGCGCTGGCTGCCGCCGGGGTGGCCGAGGTGGCCGGGCGGCCGGTGACCTGGCTGCGGCAGCGCTGCCTGGACGCGGTCCTGGCCTCCGGCGTGCCGCGGCGGATCCGGCCCGGCTTCTGGGACAACGACGGCCGGTGCTGCGGCACCGCGGGGGTGGGGGACATCCTGCTGGATGCGGCCCAGGACTGCGCCGGCCAGGACGCGGTGCGGGCCGGCCAGTTGCTGCAGGCGGCCGGCACGATGGCCGGCGCGCTAGCCCGCCGCGCGATCCGCGAGCGGGCCGGTGCGTACTGGCGGTTCACCGAACATCGCCAGGACCCGCCGCTGCTGCCGCCCGGCACGTCGTGGATGCAGGGCGCGGCCGGGATCGCCGCCTTCCTGCTCCGGATGGCCCGGGTGGCCGAACAGGGGCTCACCGCCCCGGTCGTGGACCGCCCCGACCAGTGGTGGGCCGTCCCAGCCCAGCTCCGCCTGGTGCACACCGCGCCGGTCTCACCGGCCGGCCGGGACTGAGCTCCCAGGTGGAGGGCCGGGGGAGTGGGAGCAACCCCCGGCGAGCCGACTGCCTCGACCGCAATGCGCCAGTTGCTCTGCGGTCCCTCCGGGACAGGGGCGGCTGGAGGGGTGCCGCCCCGGAAGAGGGCTATCTGACTTCCCCCTCTGACCAGGACACGGACGCCAGCCCGGAATGGTTCAGCCCAACCGCACGGTCTCCCGGGCCACCGTTTCCTGGCTCAGGGTTGCTGGCCGGCCAGCCGCTGGATGACCCGGAGCAGCGCAGAGTGGTCCAGCCCGCCATCGCCCTGGGCCCGGGCCGCGCCGGTGAGCTGGGCCAGCAGCGCGCCGAGCAGGGTGACCACCCCGGCCTGATGGGCAGCGGCGGTGAAGATGCCCAGGTCCTTGTCGTGCAGCTCGATGCGGAACCCGGGGGTGAAGTCGCCGGCCAGCATTGGGCCCGCCTTCCGGTCCAGCACCGTGCTGCCCGCCAGCCCGCCGCGCAGCACCGCGACCGCCGCGTCCAGGTCCACCCCCTGCGCCTGCAGGAACACCAGCGCCTCGGCCACCAGCGCGATGTTGCCCGCCACGATGAGCTGGTTGGCCGCCTTGACCGTCTGCCCGGCGCCGGCCGGCCCAACATGCTGGATGGTGCTGCCCAGCACGTCCAGCACCGGCCGGGCGGCCGCGACATCCTCGGCTGACCCGCCGACCATGATGGACAGCTTCCCGTCGATCGCGCCCTGCTCGCCGCCGCTGACCGGGGCGTCCAGGCAGCGCAGTCCCTGTTCGGCGCCGGCCGCCGCCACCTGGCGGGCCACATCGGGCCGGATCGAGCTCATGTCGATGTACAGCGTGCCGGGCCGCGCGCTGGCCACCACGCCATCCGGTCCCAGCGCGACTGTCTCGACGTCGGGGGAATCCGGCAGCATGGTGATCACCACGTCCGCGTCCTGCACCGCCTCGGCCACACTGCCGGCCCACCGGCCGCCCGCGGTGACCAGCCCGTCGGCCGACTCCTGGCGGCGCGAGTGCCCCCGCACGTCGAAGCCGGCCGTGACCAGGTTGGCCGCCATCGGTCGGCCCATGATGCCAAGCCCGATGAACGCCACCGTGCGCATGCTCTCCACCGACGGGTGCTCCCTTCGCTCAGCTCTGCTGGGCCGACTCTGGCACAGTCCCGCCGCCCAGCCCGAGCCGGCCCAGCCCGGCGACGGTGCCGTCCAGTGGCGTGTACTCCAGCCCGATAGACCCCCGGTAGCCAAGCCGGCGCAGCGCCGCGACCCACCCGGACAGGTCGGCCGTGCCCGTTCCCGGCTCATGCCGCCCGGGGATGTCGGCCACCTGCACGTGGCCGATCCTTGTGTGCACCCGGTCCAGCATGGCCGGGATGTCCTCGCCGTTGACCCGCAGGTGATACAGGTCGGCCAGCAGCCGGGCCGAGCCGGCGCAGTCGGCGGGCAGCCGGTTCAGCATGCCGAGCACGTCCGACGACGTGTGCAGCGGGTACTGCGGCAGCGCACTGAGCGGCTCCAGCATGACGGCCGCACCGGCCTGCCGCGCCGCCCGCGCCGCGATGGCCAGGTTCTCCAGGGCCAGCTCGTCCTGGGCCGCCGCGCCGCCCGGGTCCAGCTCGATCCGGCTGCCATAGAGCAGGTTGAAGCGCCGGCAGTCAAGCCGGGCGCCAATCCCGAGCAGCACATCCAGGTTGTCCAGGAACTCCTGCTGGCGGCCGGGCCAGGACAGGATGCCCCGCTCCCCGGCGGGCATATCACCGGCGAACCCGTTCAGCGCGACGAGTTGCACGCCCGCGTCCCGGACTGCCCGCTCGAACGCGGCCACCTCGGCATCCCCGGGCACGGCCGACCCGAACGGCCACCAGGCCTCCACCGCGGTGAACCCGGCGGCCCGGGCCGCGGCGGGCCGTTCCAGCAGCGGCAGCTCGGTGAACAGGATGGAGATGTTCGCGTCCAGCGGGCCCCAATTCAGCACGGTTGCCACCGTAGGCCGCCGCCGGGCCCTTGAACAATGCGGCGCCGCCGAGCATGAATGAAGCAGTCACGCAGTCGGAATCCGGGAGGCGCCATGGCTATGCATGAGATCCGTATCGACCGGAGCAAGACGCTGCTGGAGGAGCCGGCCACCGGGCACAACCGGTGGCATCCGGACATCCCGCCGTTGGTCCGCTGCCAGCCGGGTGACGAGGTCGTGCTGGAGACCCGGGACGCGCTCGACGGGCAGGCCGCCCCGGGGGTCCCGGCGTCCGCCCTGGCCGCCCCGAACCTGGACGTGATCCACCCGCTGACCGGGCCGGTCTACGTCGAGGGCGCGGAACCCGGCGACCTGCTGGCGGTCGAGATCCTCGGCATCGAGCCGGACCGGTACGGGTTCACCGTCCAGCTGCCCGGGTTCGGCTTCCTGCGAGATGAGTTTCCCGAGCCGTTCAAGGTGGACTGGGACATCGCGGACGGCTGGGCCACGTCGGCCGGCCTGCCCGGCGTGCGCATCCCGGGTGCCCCGTTCATGGGCACGATCGGCCTGTCACCCGGGCACGAGCTGCTGGCCGCGACCATCGCCCGGGAGCAGGCGCTGCTGGACCGGGGTGGGCTGGTGCTGCCGCCGTCGCCCGCCTCGGCGGTACCCGCCGACCCGGCCCTGGCGGCCGGGGCACTGCGCACCATCCCGCCCCGCGAGCAGGCCGGCAACGTGGACATCAAGCAGCTCGGCGCGGGCGCCACGCTGCTCATCCCGGTGGACACGCCGGGCGCGCTGTTCTCGGCCGGCGACGCGCACTTCGCCCAGGGCGACTGCGAGACGTGCGGCACGGCCATCGAGATGGCGGCCACGCTGCGGGTGCGGTTCGGGCTGCGCAAGGGCGAGGCGGCGGCCCGGAACATCCGCGACCTCCGGTTCATCCGCGAGGACTACTACCTGCCGCCCGAGTTCGCCGCCCCGCGCCGGTTCTTCGCCACCACCGGGATCTGCGTGACCCGGGACGGGGTGAACGAGTCCGAGGACGTGACGCTGGCCGCGCGGAACGCGCTGCTCAACATGATCGACCACCTGGGGGAGCGGGGCTGGACCCGGCAGCAGGCCTACGCGATCTGCAGCGTGGCCGTGGACCTGAAGATCAGCCAGGTGGTGGACGCGCCCAACATGCTGGTGTCCGCGTTCCTCCCAGAAGACATCTTCGTCAGCAGCTGACCGCCGGAGCCGGCCGGGTTAGCGTGCACCGGATGGTGTGACCGTGCGTGGCGAACGGGCCCGGGCCGTCCGGGATACCGGTCACCACATCGAAGATGACGGTGTCACCGTCGGTGTGCTCGCGCACGCTGGTGGCCAGCTCGGCCACCTCTGCGATCAGCGCCCAGGCGTGCCGCCGGATCTGGCCACGGCTGTCGCCGTCGCGGTATTCGGCCGTTACGTGCAGCACCCCATCGCCGGATGGCTGGCAGCCGAGCAGCCGCAGCCCGGGCACGTCGGCGTTCTGCAGGTGCGGGACCAGGTGGATCTCGGGGTCTTCGGCCACCCAGCCGGGGCGGCGGGCCAGCGCGGCCAGGTCCGCGATGGCCGGGGCGAAATCGCTGGCGTCGGCTACTCCGGTAAACCGGTCGTCGGTGTCCCACCGTTTGCGGGAGTCAGCGGTATCTGCCATGGTCAAACTCCTGCCGGATAGCTGCTGGAGCATTGGAGGTTGTCGTGACTTCCCTGCCGTCGGCTGGGCCGCTGGCCGGGCGCTGGGTCCGGCTGGATCTGCTCGGCGAGCCGGACCTGGACGAGATGTACCCGATTCTGGCCGACCCGGCCGTCTACGCCCATGGTTACGTCATGCACCACCGGCCGGATTCGGTGGCCGACGCCCGCGAGCTGGCCCGGTCGGTGTTCCTGGCCCAGCAGGGCGAGGCCGACGGCCGGGGCGGCGGCCGCAGCGCCTACGCGATCCGGCTCACCCAGGACGGCGACCTGGGCCCGGCCGGGACGCTGGTCGGGACGACCTCGTTCACCGAAGCCGACCTGCGCAACGAGAGCATCCACATCGGCTCGACGCTGTACGGCTCCCGCTGGTGGGGCACCCAGGTCAACCCCGAAGCCAAACTGCTGCTGATGACGCATGCTTTCGAGGACTGCGGCTATGGCCGGGTGAAGATCCAGACCGACGTGCTGAACACCCGCTCTCAGGCGGCCATCGAAAAGCTCGGCGCACACCGCGAGGGAGTCATGCGGCGGCACATGAAGCGCGAGGACGGCACGTTCCGGGACTCGGTCATTTACAGCGTGCTGATCGACGAATGGCCAGACGTCAAGGCCCAGCTGACCGCCCGCCTGGCCCGCTGAGCGGGCGGGGTTACCTGCTGGCAGTCCAGCGTCCCGCTGACCAGGCCGGCCTCAACACCCACTCTTCACCCCAGATGTTGATGATTTGTCCGGTTAGTCAGGATCGGGGTGTGCATTTGGGGTGAAGAGACGCGGTGGGCGCCGCTC
>DATCUG010000504.1:0-3261 GCA_036567525.1 Streptosporangiaceae bacterium
GCAGCCGCCGCGGCGCAGCCAGCTCCGGCTGGCCGTGCTCCTGCTGACCTCGCTGCTCGCCCCGGCCGTGCTGCTCATCGAGGCGCTCGACCGGCACCTGCCCGGCGCCGCCGTGATCGCGGTCTGCTCGGCCGTGCTGTACCTGCTGGTGATCTCCCGGCTGGCCGAGGCCACCGGGTCGCTGCGGCTGGCCCTGGACCGGACCCAGGTGCTGCGCGCGGCCGGTGAGTCGCTCGCCTCGGCCGCCACCGAGGAACAGGTGGCCAGCGTGGCGCGGGCCGCGGTGAGCTCACTGCTGGCCCCGCCACGCCCGCAGGCGGTGCAGCTGGCGGTGCGGGACGGCAGCACGCTGCGCCTGGTCAGCGCCCCGCCGTGGCAGCCGCCGGGGCCGCCCGAACTGGCGGCCGAGACGGCCGGCGCCTGGCTGGCCGCGCTGCGGGGCCGGAGTCCCGAGCTGCGGCCCGCGGCCGGGTACAGCGGCTCGCAGGGCGCCGCCGCCGGAGCCGACCACGTGCTGCTCTGCCCGCTCTCGCTGACCGGGCGGCCGGCCGGTGACCCGCTGCTCGGCGTGCTGGCCACGTTCGGCAGCCGGCCGGACCTGACCGCGCTGACCGGGACGCTGGAGCTGCTGGCCCACCAGGTGGCGCTGGCCGTGGAGCGGATCATGCTGAGCGGGGAGGTCATCCAGCGCGACCGCGAGGCCTATTTCCGCACCCTGATCCACGACACCTCGGACGTCATCCTGATCCTGAACGACGACGGCAGCGTCCGGTACGCGACGCCGTCCGCGCACAAGCTGTTCGGTGACGTGCCGGTGGAAGGCGCGCAGCTGGCCGACCTGGTCCAGCCGGGCGAGCGGGACGAGATCGCCCGCGCGCTGGCCGAGATGCAGGCCCGCCCGGGCATCGACGAGGACTGGCGGATCACCAGCCGGGACGGCAGTTACGTGGAGGTCGAGGTCCGGTGCAGCGACCTGCGCCAGGAACCGACCGTGGGCGGCCTGGTGCTCACCCTGCGGGACGTGACCGAGCAGCGCCAGCTGGAACGGGAACTCAAGTACCGGGCGTTCCACGATGCGCTGACCGGGCTGCCCAACCGGGTGCTGTTCCAGGACCGGGTGGTGCGCGCGCTGACCCGGGCCCGGCGGACCGGCGCGACGGTCGCCGTGCTGTTCGCCGACCTGGACGACTTCAAGGTGATCAACGACACGATGGGTCACGCCGCGGGCGACGAGCTGCTGGTGGCGGCGGGCCGGCGGCTGGCCGCGCTGGCCGGTGGCACCGGGCTGGTGGCCCGGCTGGGCGGCGACGAGTTCGCCCTGCTGCTGCCGGAGGCCGGGGAAGACGACACGGTGGACACGCTGGCCGCCGCGATCGTGGCCGCGTTCGACGAGCCGTTCACGCTGGCGGCCGGCTCGGCCATGGCCACGGTCACCGTGGGCGTGGCCGTCTCGGCCGACTCGGCCAGCACCGGTGACCTGGTCCGGCAGGCCGACCTGGCGCTGTACGCGGCCAAGGCGGCGGGCAAGCGGCAGTGGCGGCGATACCAGCCGGTGCTCAGCGCGGGCATCCGGCGCCGCCGGGAGCTGCAGGCCGCACTGGACACCGCCATCGCGGCGGACGGCTTCCGGGTCGTCTACCAGCCCATCGTGGAACTGAGCAGCGGCGACGTGGCTGGGTTCGAGGCGCTGGCCCGCTGGCCGCACCCGCAGTGGGGCATGATCCCGCCAGAGCAGTTCATCGCGGTAGCCGAGGAGAGCGGGCACATCATCCGGCTCGGCCTGTGGGTGCTGGAACGCGCCGCCGCCGACACGGTGCAGCGCGAGCAGCAGGCGCCGCATCAGCCGCCCCGCTACATCAGCGTGAACGTGTCCGCCCGCCAGCTCCGCGACCCGGAGTTCGTGCCGGGGGTGCAGCGCATCCTGGCCAGCACCGGGCTGCCGCCCGAGATGCTGCTGCTGGAGCTGACCGAGAGCGTGCTGCTCCGGCCGGACCAGCGGATCCGGGCCGACCTGGCCGAGCTGCGCCGGATGGGGGTGCGGCTGGCCATCGACGACTTCGGCACCGGCTATTCCTCGCTCAGCTACCTGCGGGAGCTGCCGATCAGCATGCTCAAGGTGGACAAGTCGTTCGTGGACGGCATCGCGGTCGACCGGCGGCGGCGGGCCCTGGTGGAAGTGATCGTCCGGATCGCCCGGACGCTGCGGCTGACCGTGGTGGCCGAGGGCATCGAGAGCGAGATGCAGCGGGACCTGCTGGTGTCGATGGGGTGCCAGTACGGCCAGGGTTACCTGCTGTCCGGGCCGCTCGACGCGGGCCAGGCCGAGGAGATGGCGGCGGCGGGGCGCAGCCTGCTGCCCAGGCTGACCGCATGACCGGCCGGGCGCATCATGACCGGCCGGGCCCATCGCCCGGCACCGGGACGGCTCCGCTCGGTACAGTGATCGCACGGTGCGAATGCTCGTATTGAGCAGAGGAATCGCAGGAACGCTGGGGAGGGGTCATGCCCGCAGACGCCGCGGTCCAGGACGGCTACCGCTACCAGCCCGGCTTCGGGAACGAGTTCGTCAGCGAGGCGGTGGCGGGCGCGCTGCCGGCCGGCCGGAACTCCCCGCAGCGCGCCCCGCTGGGGCTGTACGCCGAGCAGCTCAGCGGCACGGCGTTCACCCAGCCCCGGGCGGCCAACCGGCGCACCTGGGTGTACCGGATGCTGCCGTCGGCGGCGCACCCGCGGTTCAGCCGGATCGGCAACGGCGCGCTGCGGGCCAGCCCGTCCGGCGAGATCGAGCCGGACCCGAACCGGCTGCGCTGGGACCCGCTGCCGCTGCCCGACGGCCCGGCCGACTTCATCGCCGGGCTGTACACGATGGCCGGCAACGGGGACGCCAGGACACGCAGCGGGATGGCCATCCACCTGTACGCGGCCACCATGTCCATGACCGACCGTTACTTCGTGGACGCCGACGGGGAGCTGCTGTTCGTGCCGCAGCTTGGCGCGCTGACCCTGCACACCGAGCTCGGCCCGCTGCGGCTGGCCCCGGGGGAGATCGCGGTCATCCCGCGCGGCACCCGGTTCCGGGTCGAGCTGCTGGACGGGCCGGCCCGCGGTTACCTGTGCGAAAACTACGGCGCGCCGTTCACGCTGCCCGAACGCGGCCCGATCGGTGCCAACGGGCTGGCCAGCGAGCGGGACTTCCTGGCCCCGGTGGCGGCGTTCGAGGACCGCACCGGCTCGCCGCAGGTGCAGGTGGTGCAGAAGTTC
>DATCUG010000505.1:0-6373 GCA_036567525.1 Streptosporangiaceae bacterium
TTGGCCAGCCCGGGCAGGGTGAGCCCGGCCAGCCGCTGCGTGCCGGGCGGCAGCCCGCTAGCCGCCACCCCGGGGGTGACCGTGCGCAGCACCGGCCCGGCCGCCTCGATCAGCACCCCGGCCTGGACCTCCCCGGCGCCGAGCCAGGCCAGCTCGGCGTGCCACCGCCGGCTCTCGGTCACCCGGCCAGCTCCCGGAGCACGGCGGCCAGTGCGGTGACGCCGGCCGCGCAGTCGGCCGGCTCGGCGTGCTCGGCGGGCGAATGCGACACCCCGGTCGGGTTGCGCACGAACAGCATCGCGGTCGGCAGCCGGGCGGCCAGGATGCCCGCGTCGTGGCCGGCCCCGGTGGGCAGCACCGGCGCCGCGATCCCCTGGCCGGCCAGGGCCTTGGCCAGCCGTTCCCGCAGGCCGGCATCGAAGCTGACCGCTGGCGTCACCGACTCTCTTTTCCAGCCGAACGCCACCGACCGCGACTCAGCCGCCTCGCGCGCGGCCGTCAGCACCTGATCCACCGTGGCGTCCAACTGGCTGGTGCCGGCCGCGCGCACATCGAGCCAGGCCTGCACCGAGGAGCTGACCGCGTTGGCCGCGCCGGGTTCGGCCCGCACCTTGCCGATGGTGGCCAGCGTGCCCAGCTCGGTGGCGGCTTGCCGGGCGGCCAGCACGGTATGTGCGTACGGCAGCATCGGATCGGCCCGGTCGGCCAGCCTGGCCGTGCCCGCGTGGTCGGCCCGGCCGGTGAAGTCGAGCCGCCACCGGCCATGCGGCCAGATGCCCTCGGCCAGGCCAACGGCGGCGTCCAGGTCGGCCAGCGCCCGGCCCTGCTCGATGTGCAATTCGACATATGTAGCTATGCGGCCGAGCAGGTCCTCATCCGGGCCAACCCGGGCCGGGTCGCACCCGGCCGTCTGCATGGCCTCGGCGAACGTGATCCCGTCGCCGTCCCGCAGGCCACGGGCGGTGTCCGGGTCGATCGCGCCGGTCAGCAGGCGGCTGCCCAGGCAGGCCACGCCGAACCGGCCGCCCTCCTCCTCGGCGAACGCGGCCACCACGATCGGCCGGGCGGGCTGAAACCCAGCGGCGCGCAGCTCGTCGATGGCGGCGAACGCAGACACCACACCGAGCGGGCCGTCGAACGCGCCCCCGTCCGGCACCGAGTCCAGATGGCTCCCCGTGGCCACCGCAGGCGCGCCGCCAGGGACATCCCACCAGGCGAACAGGTTGCCATTGCCGTCGGCATGGACCCGGAGCTGGCGTTCGGCAGCTTGGGTTTCGAACCAGGCGCGGCATTCCAGCTCAGCCGGCGTCAGGCAGAACCGCCGGTAGCCGCCGGTGGCCGGATCGCGGCCGATGGGCAGCAGCGAGGCCCACAGCGAACCGAACGTGGTCATGGCTGCATCGGGACGCGGACGCCGCGCCGCGCGGCCACGTCGGCGGCCTCGTCGTAGCCCGCGTCCACGTGCCGGATCACGCCCATCCCCGGGTCGTTGGTGAGCACCCGCTCGAGTTTCTGGCCGGCCAGGCCGGTGCCGTCGGCCACACACACCTGGCCGGCGTGGATGGACCGGCCGATGCCCACCCCGCCGCCGTGGTGGATGCTCACCCAGGACGCGCCGGACGCGGTATTGACCAGGGCGTTCAGCAGCGGCCAGTCGGCGATGGCGTCGGAGCCGTCGGCCATCCCCTCGGTCTCCCGGTACGGCGAGGCGACCGAGCCGCAGTCCAGGTGGTCCCGGCCGAGCACGATCGGGGCGCTGACCTCGCCCCGCTCGACCAGCTCGTTGAATCGCAGCCCGGCCAGGTGCCGCTCGCCGTAGCCGAGCCAGCAGATCCGCGCGGGCAGGCCCTGGAAGTGCACCTTCTCCCCGGCCATCCGGATCCACCGGGCCAGCGGCTCGTTGTCCGGGAACAGGTCCAGGATGGCCCGGTCGGTGACCGCGATGTCGGCCGGGTCGCCGGACAGTGCGGCCCACCGGAACGGGCCCTTGCCCTGGCAGAACAGCGGCCGGATGTAGGCGGGCACGAAGCCGGGGAAGGCGAACGCGCGCTGATAGCCGGCCAGCTCGGCCTCGCCACGGATCGAGTTGCCGTAGTCGAACACTTCCGCGCCGCGGTCCAGGAAGCCGACCATCGCCTCGACGTGCGCGGCCATCGACTGCCGGGCCCGCTCGGTGAAGCCGGCCGGGTCCTCGGCGCGCAGCGCGGCCATGTCCTCGAACGGCACGCCGCGGGGCAGGTAGGTGAGCGGGTCGTGGGCCGAGGTCTGGTCGGTGACGATGTCGATCGGCGCGCTGGCGGCCAGCATGGCGGGCACGATCTCGGCCGCGTTGCCGAGCAGCCCGATGGACAGCGGCTGGCCCGCGTCCCGGGCCGCGGTGGCCCGGCGCAGCGCGTCGTCGGTGCTGTCCGCGGCCTCGTCCAGGTAGCCGAACTCGATCCGGCGGGCGATCCGGGACGGGTCACAGTCGATGCAGATGACCACGCCCCCGTTCATGGTCACCGCGAGCGGCTGCGCCCCGCCCATCCCGCCCAGGCCGGCGGTCAGCGTGATGGTCCCGGCCAGTGAGCCGCCGAAGCGTTTGGCCGCGACGGCGGCGAACGTCTCGTAGGTGCCCTGCAGGATGCCCTGGGTGCCGATGTAGATCCACGAGCCCGCGGTCATCTGGCCGTACATGGTCAGCCCGAGCGACTCCAGGCGGCGGAACTCCTCCCAGGTGGCCCACTGCGGGACCAGGTTGGAGTTGGCGATCAGCACCCGGGGCGCCCACTCGTGGGTGCGCAGCACGCCGACCGGCTTGCCCGACTGGACCAGCAGCGTCTCGTCGCCCTGGAGGTCCTGCAGCGTCGCGACGATGGCATCGAACGCGGCCCAGCTGCGCGCCGCGCGGCCCGAGCCGCCGTACACGATGAGCTGGTCCGGATGCTCGGCCACCTCCGGGTCGAGGTTGTTCATCAGCATCCGCATGGCCGCTTCCTGCGGCCAGCCGGGGCAGCTGAGCGTGCTGCCATGCGGGGCGCGGACCGGGCGCGGGCCGGATGAGTCGGCGGCTGTCATGAGCTGGCTCCTCGTCGAGTCGGCAGCGGCAGGTCGCCGCCATCGGCATGCTAAACGCCGGGCCGGCCCGCCCAGGGGAGCGGGCCGGCCCGGCGTCAGATGCCGGGGCTCGGCTCAGCCGCGGGTCAGCCGAGGCCGACCGCCTTGAGCCAGCCCTGGGCCACGGTCGAGTAGTTGGCGTGGTCCAGGATGACCGCCTTGTCCATCTGCAGCAGCGCGTTGGTGGTCAGCCGCGCCGAGACGGCGTTCAGCGTGCTGACCACCTTCGGGCTGGCCGCCTTCTTGTAGACGAGCGGGGTGACGTTCTGCGCGGCGAAGTTGAACTTCGGGTCGGCCAGCGCCACCAGGTGCTCGGTGATGATCTGCGGGGTGGTGGTGAACACGTCGGCCGCCTGGACCTTGCCGTCCTTGAGGGCGGCCAGGGTGAGCGGGCCGGACTCATCCAGCGGGTCGAAGCTCTTGAACGTCAGCCCGTAGTTCTTCTTGAGCCCAACCAGGCCGTCGTGCCGGGTCTTGAACTCGGGCGGGCCACCGATGACCAGCTTCTTGGCCACCGGCTTGAGGTCCGCGATCGACTTCAGGTGGTACTTACTCGCGGTGGCCTGAGTGACCGTGACCGAGTCCTTGTCCTGCGCCGCGGAGGAGTTGAGGATCTCCAGCGTGGACGGGAGCTTGGCCTTGAGCGCCGCGTTCACCTCCTGGGTGGTGGCCGCCGTGCTGTTCGTGTCCACGGACGTGGTCAGCAGCGCCCCGTTGTACTCCGGGATGACGCTGATCGTGCCGTTCTTGACCTCCGGGTAGTAGACCTCCCGGGCCCCGATGTTGAACTTCGAGGTGACCTTCACGCCCTTGGCCTGCAGCGCGAGCACGTAGATTTCGGCCAGCAGCTCGTCCTCCGGGAAGTTGGCCGAGCCCACCACCACGGTGCCGTTGGCCGCCTTGGGCGCCAGCGGGTTGGAACTGCCTGAGCTGCTGGAATTCCCGCCGCTGCTGCCGCACGCGGCCAGGATCAGGCTGGTCAGGACGGCGACGCCGCCGACCACGGTGCCGCGCAGCCGCGTGCTGCGCAGCGGAGTTGCGACCGCCGCGAACCGCGAGGTCGGGAACATAGGTGTTTCCCTTCTTTTGAGGTAAGGCCCCATCACGTCTGGCGGGCCTGCTGGCGCAGGCCAGCAGGCACGGCGAGCCACCGCACCCCGACAAAGACGGCTTGGACGGCCAGCGCGAGCAGCACGACGAACAGCGCTCCCCCGGCCACCTCCCCGTAGTTGTTGGTCGCGAGCCCGTCGATGATGTAGCGGCCGAGGCCGCCCAGGCCGATATACGCGGCGATGGTCGCGGTGGCTACCACGAAGATCGCCCCAGTGCGCAGGCCGAGGACGATCAGTGGCGCGGCCACCGGCACCTCCACCTTGCGTACCTGTTGCCAGGACGTCATGCCCATGCCGCGGGCCGCGTCCTTGAGTTCGGGTTCCACCCCGGCCACGCCCTCATACGTGTTGACCAGGATGGGTGGGACGCCCAGGATGACCAGGGGAATGAGCCAGGCCAGCGCGGAGAAGCCGAGGGTCACGGCGAGCAGCACCAGCAGGCCCAGGGTCGGGATGGCCCGCCAGGCATTGGCCACGTTGACCACCAGCACCGCGCCGCGGCCGGTGTGGCCGATCAGTATGCCCAGCGGAACCGCGATCAGCGCCGCGATGAGCAGCGACAGGCCGGTGTAGCCGAGCTGCTCCAGGATCCGGATCGGGATGCCACCGGACCCATGCCACTGCGCCGGCTGCTTCAGCCAGTCCCACGCGTAGCTGAAGAAGCTCATCGGGCCCCTCCCGCCAGCGCGGGGACCGGTTCGGCCACCGCCTCGGGCAGCTCCCGCCGTCTGCGCCGCGGCCGCCACGGGGTGAGCAGCCGGCGTACCAGCACCAGCAGCAAATCACAGACCACCGCGAGCGCGATGATGAGCCCGCCGCCCACCAGGATCTCGGTCAGGAAAGCGCGCTGGTAGCCGTCGATCAGCAGGTAGCCCAGGCTGCTCACGCCGATCAGCTGGCCGACGCTGGCCAGGCTGATGCTGGACACTGTGGCCACCCGCAGCCCGGCGATCACGATGGGCACCGCGACCGGCAGTTCCACCTGGACCAGGCGGCGCAGCGCACCGAAGCCCATCGCGGTGGCGGCCTGCCGGACCGGCTCCGGGACCGAGCGCAGCCCATCCACCACGTTCGGCACCAGGACACACAGCGAGAACAGGGCGAGCGGGATGATCACCGTGGTGTCGGTCAGCCCGGTGTACGGGATCAGCACGATGAACAAGGCCAGCGACGGGATCGCGTAGAGCACGCTGGCCCCGGACAGCACCGGCGGGTAGAACCACTTCCACCGGACGCAGAGAATGCCCAGTGGCACGGAGATGACCAGCCCGATCAGCGCGGGCACGATGCCCAGGTAGGCGTTCTCCCAGATGAGCCGGGGAACCTGCGACCAGTCCATGGCAGTCAGGCCGTCCCGGTGCGGGAGGCTTCCGCGGCCAGCCCGGCCCCGGCTCCGGCCGGCTCCGCCGCCGGGCCGGCCGCCTCTACCGCGGCGCCGAGCCGCTCGTAGGACGTGACGCCGACCACCCGGCCGTGCTCGTCCACCCCGACGGCCCGGCCGGCCGGGGACAGCAGGGTGGCGTCGAGCGCGGCCCGCAGCGAGTCGGTGCTCACCCCGAACGTGTGCCCGTACGGGCTGAGCTGGGCGTCGCCCGCAGTGGCCGCGCGGGGCAGCGACCCCAGCTCGTCGCTGGCCACCCAGCCCCGTGGTTTCTGGTCGGCGTCGGTGACCAGCAGCCAGGGCTCGCCGGTGCGCTGCGCCTGCTCGGCCGCCTCCCAGGCGGGCAGGCTGGCGCTGACCACGGCGGTGTCGTCCAGGCTCAGCCCGGAGGCGGCCAGGAAGGACAGCCGGCGGATGCCGCGGTCGAAGCCGAGGAAACTCTCCACATAGCTGTCGGCGGGCGCGGTGAGTAGCCGCTCCGGGCTGTCCACCTGGGCCAGCCGGCCGCCGGGGCGGAAGATCGCGACCTGGTCGCCCACCTTGATCGCCTCCTCCACGTCGTGCGTGACGAGCACGATGGTCTTGTGCAGCTCCGCCTGGAGCCGGAGGAGTTCATCTTGCAGGGTGGCTCGGACAATCGGGTCGACGGCACTGAACGGCTCGTCCATCAGCAGCACCGGCGGATCGGCGGCCAGCGCCCGGGCCACCCCGACCCGCTGCTGCTGGCCGCCGGAGAGCTGGTACGGGTAGCGGCGGGCCAGGCTGTCGTCCAGGTCGACCAGCC
>DATCUG010000506.1:0-4784 GCA_036567525.1 Streptosporangiaceae bacterium
CGCGGCCCGGCGATGTCCCGGGCCAGCGGCTGGCTGGCCGAAGCGCTCCGGGCCCAGGCCGCAGCCGACCCGCGCCGGCTGCTCGCCGCCTGCCGGCGCGGGCTTGACCTCCTCGACGAGCACCGGTTCACGCTGGGCGCCTCGGAACTGCGCGCGCAGGCTACCGCGCACGGCGCCGAGCTGGCCGCGCTCGCCCAGCGGCATGCGGCCGCCGCGCGCCGGCCACGGCTGCTGCTCGAGTGGGCGGAACGCTGGCGGGCCACCGCGCTGGCCGTCCCGGCGGTCCGGCCGCCGGCCGACGTAGCGCTCAGCGCCAGCCTGGCCGCGCTGCGCCAGGTCACCTGGGAGGTGCAGGAGGCGCGGCGCACTGGCACGCCGCCGGCCGCACTGCTCCGGGAGCAGCGGCGGCTGGAGAACGTGGTGCGGGCCTGCACGCTGCGCACCCGGGGGGACACCGCCGTGGGCCGCACTACGGTCAGTATCCGGCAACTCATCCCGGCGCTGGGCGCTGTCCAGCTCATCGAGATCGTCGAGATCGACGGCCTGGTGCACGTGCTGACCTGCCGGGACGGGCGGGTACGGCAGTCTGTGGCCGGGCGCACCGACGCTGCCGTCCGGGCGGCTGGCCTGGCCGGTTTCGCGCTGCGCCGGCTGGCCCGCAGCCGGCCCGGGCATGATCCGGCCAGCGCGCTGGCCATCCTGGACCGGGTCGCACCGGACCTGCAGGACACACTGCTCGGCCCGGCCGCGGCCCAGCTGGATGAGGACCGGCCGGTCGTGATCGTCCCGCCCAGCCGACTGCATTCGATTCCCTGGGCACTGCTTCCCGCGCTCGGGGACCGGGTGTTCAGCGTGGCGCCGTCGGCGGGCGCCTGGCTGCGGGCGCACACCGCGCCCGCGCCGGCCCGGCGGACGGTCACCCTGGCCCGCGGGCCCGGCCTGGTCACCGAGGGCGCCGAGGTGCCGCTGATCGCGCCGTTGTATCCGGGCGTCACGGTGCTGTCCGGCGGCCAGGCCACGGCCAGCCGGGTGCTGTCCGCCCTGGACGGGACGTGGCTGGCGCACATCGCCGCGCACGGCAGTTTCCGGGCCGACAGCCCGCTGTTCTCGTCGCTGCGGATGTCCGACGGGCCGCTGACCGTCTATGACCTGGAGCAGTTGCGGCGCGCCCCGTACTGGCTGGTGCTGCCCAGCTGTGACTCCGGCGTGGTCGCGCCGGCCGGCGCGGATGAACTGCTCGGCCTGGTCAGCAGCCTGCTGCCGCTGGGCACAGCCGGCGTGGTGGCCAGCGTCGCCCCGCTCAACGACCACGCCGCAGTCCCCCTGATGCTGGAGCTGCACCGGCGGCTCCAGGCGGGTGAGTCGCTGGCCGGGGCGCTGGCCGGCGTCCGGCGCGGGGTCACCGGTGACCCTGTGCTGCGGGCCGCCGCCTGGTCGCTGGCCGCCCTCGGCGCGGGTTAGCGACCAGAAGAATTTCTGCCGCAGCCTGTATCAGCCGCTGGGCTCCGCGCTCTGGATGGGTGAACGGGATGGTTCACCAGCCCGGCCAGGGGCCAGCGTGGGTAGGCGCCTGACCGTCCTTGCCGTACCGGAGGCCCGCCTATGGAGACTGCACCCGGCCTAGCCTGTACCCGTACAATGACGGGCAGCTACCGGCCGCACCGGGGGACGCGGGCCCCGCGGCGAGAGGACGGGACCGCGATGCGTGACGACTCGCCGGTCGCCAGGCTAGTGGCCCAGGCCAGGGACGGGGACAAAGACGCCTGGGACGCCATTGTCGACCGCTACGCACCACTCATCTGGTCGATCTGCCGCCGCTACCAGCTCGACCGGATCGACGCCGACGACGTGGCGCAGAGCGTGTGGCTGCGGCTGGTCGACCACCTGGAGTTCATCCGGGAACCGGCCGCGCTGCCCGGCTGGATAGCCACCACCACGCGGCGGGAATGCGGGCGGGTGGTGACCGCGGCCCGGCGGCGGGAGGCGCTCGGCTCCGGGCTGGACGCCGAGAACATCCCAGACGGACACCCAGACGAGGCCGAGACCGAGGTGCTCATGGCCGAACGCAACGCCGCGCTGCGCGCGGCGTTCGACGCGCTGCCAGTCCCCTGCCAGCGGCTCCTCGCCCTGCTCATCACGGATCCGCCGGTGTCCTACGCGGACATCAGCGCCGAGCTGGGCATCGCGGTAGGCAGCATCGGGCCGAGCCGGGCCCGGTGCCTGGAGCGGGTCCGCCGCCACCCGGCGGTGGCCGCCCTGATCAACGCGGACCCCGCGGACGGAGGTGACCCCAGTGAGCAGCCAGTGGGCCGATGACGACGACCGGCTCCTCGCCGCACTGGGCGACGCGGTCCGCGCCGCCCGCGACGTGCCGGCCAGCTTTGCCGAGGCGGGCCGGGCCGCCTATACCTGGCATGGCATCGACGCCGAACTGGCCGCGCTCACGTTCGACTCGGCGACCGAGCACGCGGCGGCTCCGGCCATCAGGGCGGAAGAGGCCAGCCCGCGGTTCCTCAGCTTCGCCGCCACCGACCTGACCATCGAGCTCGAGATCGGACCAGACGCCATCACCGGCCAGATCGTGCCGCCGCAGCCGGGTCACGCCGACGCCTGCCCGGCCACCGGGCCGGCGTCGACCACCGAGATCGACGAGATCGGCTGTTTCGTGATCCGCCCACTGCCCGCATCGCCGTTCCGGCTGCACTGTCACACTGATCCTGGGCACACTGATCCTGGGCACGGCAGTTCCGGGGTCAGCGCATTGACTACCTGGATCACGCTGTGAGGCGGCGGGCACTGGCCACGTACTGGCGTTCGGTGGAAAAGGGTTAGAGAACGACCGGTGGCCACAGATTGTGCTGGGCCGCGATCGGGTCGCCCGGCCATTCGTGCAGGCCGGCCAGATTGTCCCGGGCCGGGTATTTCGCCGCGGCCGGGCCGTCCGCGAACGCGTGCAGCATGTTGCTGGTGACCTGCCGGGCGAACTCGGAGGCCCGCTTGGTCAGGCCGAACAGGCGCAGGTCGTTGCAGCAGGCCACCCAGCGCATGGTGCCGGTGCTGAGCACGCCGGCCCCGCCGTGGTGGGTGTAGTAGGCCGAGTCGGAGTAGCTGTTCACGCCGCGGCACTGCAGCGGTGAGTGGGACAGCACCTCGATCGGCCGCTCGACCGGGTAGACCGGGTTGACCCGGTCGTACTCGATGCCGACCAGCCCGGTGAACTTGGTGCCCTGGTGCACCCCGGTCCCGGCGAACAGCCACGAGTCCGGCGAGGCGACCACGTACGGGGCGCTGACCGGGTTGGACTCATACAGCGTGCCGGTCAGCGAGGACTCCGGGTCTGGGTGCGGCGGCTCCCGCCAGTCGCTGGTGACCAGCGCGTTGTCCTTGCCGTACATCGGGTCCTGCAGATAGCTGGTCTTGTAGCAGATGACCAGCCGCCGCGCACCGAGCCGGCTGCTGGCCATCCGGGTCCGGCGGAACATCGTGTTCGCGCCCAGGAACGCGATGTTCATCCCGGCGTCGCGGGCCGCGGTGACGCTGGCCCGCTCCGGCGGGGTCCAGTACTCGTCGTGCCCGCCGGTGATCAGCGCGCTGGCCCCGTCCAGCAGGTGCGGGTCGGCGTCGATATCCATGCTGGTCGTGTAGGCCAGCGGCAGGCCCATCCGCTCGGCCAGCTCGATGGTCCTCCGCTCGTGGTACAGGAACATGTACGCGCCGTTGGCGTCGTACGGCCGGTCCAGGCTGACCGCGAGCGAGCGGTTGCTGTAGTCGGCCGCCCCGCCGGGCCCGTTGTACAGGTCGTAGCCACCCCAGGTGTTGTATGCCTGCCAGGTCGCCACGCCGTTCTTGATGACCACCTTGCCCCTGGTGCTGGCCGACCGGACGGTGACCGGCACGTAGCGCTGCGCCCCGGTCTCCGCGTCCAGCCGGAGCAGGTAGGAGCCTTCCGGCCAGTCGTGGGTGGGCACGGTCAGGGACTCACCCCAGACGGCTTCCACCGTCCGGGTCGGCTGGATGATGGTCGCGGCCCGCTGCTGGTGGCCCTTGACCGGGCCTGACTTCCACAGCCGCCGGGCCCGGTCGCCGTGGTACCAGCCCATCCGGAACGCGCTCACCGTGAACGAGCGGGCCGTGGTGGACACGTACAGCGTGATCGGCTCGCCGGGCAGCACGCTGGCCTGGCCGGCGTAGCCCACGATGGCCATCGGCGCGCCGAGGTGCCTGATCTCCCAGTGTGGGTCGCCGGCCAGGGAATTCTCACCCATCGGGCGGTGGCTGGCCGCCTTGCGGGTGGCCGGGTGCTGGCCCGCTCCGCCGCCGGACGTGGCGCCCGCGGAGCAGCCGGCGGCCAGCCCGGCCGCGCCCGCCGCGGTGATGCCGAGGAAGACCCGCCGCGAATAATCGGAGCCGGATTCCATCACCCCATCATGGCCCGGTGGCCGCCACACCGCCGGACAGGGCGGCGCTGTGGGGTAACCCATGTCAATTCTTTACCAGCCCGAAACCGGCGTGCCGGGGGCCGCCGATCGTGCACAATCCGGACATGCTCCCAGGTGCCACAGATTCGGCCGATGACCCGCTCGAGCAGGACGCCCCCGATCACCTGGCCGATGACCCGGCCATCCCGGCCTGGTTCCTGGCCGAGGGCGACCGGGCCAACCGGGCCACCGATCTGCGCGCGTTCACCACCGGCAACCTGGTCCAGCCGCTGGTGGACGGGCGGGAGTACTTCGCCCGCCTGTGCGCGGAAATCAGCGCGGCCGGGCGCAGCGACCAGATCTACT
>DATCUG010000507.1:0-3538 GCA_036567525.1 Streptosporangiaceae bacterium
CCATCAGCAGCAGCCGCGGGTCGCAGGCCAGCGCCCGGGCGATGGCCACCCGCTGCTGCATCCCGCCGGACAGCTGCCACGGATAACGGTCCCCGGTATCCGGCAGCCCGACCGTGGCCAGCGCCGCGCTGGCCGCGTCCCGCCGCGCCGCCCGGCTCTGCCCGGTGCGGCGCAGCGGCAGCGCGACGTTGTCCCGCACGCTCAGCCAGGGCAGCAGTGACCGGCTGTAGTCCTGGAACACCACGGCCAGCCCGTCCGGCACCCGGTCCACCTGGGCACCGTCCAGCCGGACCGTCCCGGCCGCCGGGGTGATCAGGCCCGCGGCGCAGCGCAGCAGGGTGGACTTGCCGCAGCCAGATGGGCCGACGATGCTGACCAGCTCGCCGTCGGCCACCCGCAGCGACACGTCGGCCAGGGCCCGGTGCCCGCGCTCCGGCGGCCCGTAGCTGTGCGTCAGGTCAGTGATCTCGAGCATGCCGGTCAGCCCCCTGCCTGCCGCTGGCCACGGTGCCAGGCCAGCACCCGGTGCTGCACGGCCAGTTCCAGCCCGTTGAGCAGGTTGCCCAGAATGGCGATCAGCAGCAGGGTGGCCCACAGCCAGGTCATGTTGAACGCGCTCTGCGCGTTGTTCATCTCGTAGCCGATGCCGCTGCTGCTGCCGGCCAGCTCGGCGAACACCATCAGGATCAGGGCCAGCGCGATGCTCAGCCGCAGCCCGGCGAAGAACTTCGGCAGCGCCGCCGGGATGATCAGCGTGGTCAGCCGCTGCCAGCCGGGCAGCCGGAACGCGCGGGCCGTCTCCACCTGCACCGGGTCGAGGTGCCGCGCGCCGTCCGCGGTGTTCAGCAGGATGGGCCAGATGGTGCCGAACGCGATCGTCGCCACCTCCATCTGGGTGCCGATGCGGAACAGCGCGATGAACACCGGCACCAGGGTGACCGCGGGCAGCGCCCGGGCGAACTGGAGCAGCGGGTCCAGGAAGCCGGCCGCGGCCGCGGACCGGCCCAGCGCGATGCCCAGCCCGCCGCCGGCCACGATCGCGATGGCCAGGCCGGCCAGGACCCGGCCCAGGCTGGGCAGGATGTTGCTGGTCGCGTCCGGGGTGAGGAACAGATGCGTGGCCGGCCCGGAGAACCATAGCTGGTGCATCTTGGCCACGATGGTGGACGGCGGCGGGAAGAACGGGCTGCCCTTGGCCCGGGCCCACAGCTCCCAGACGCCCACCGCGGCCACCAGCACAGCCAGCCGGTACCACCACCGTGACGAGCGCATCAGGCCGTCTCCGCCCGGTATTGCCCGGCCCATGGCAGCAGCCGGTGCTGCGCGCCGAGCAGCACGCCGTTGAGCAGCAGCCCGAGCAGGCCGGTCCAGATGGCGGCGCCCAGCACCAGCGCGGTGTTGCCCGCCCCGGTGTTCGCCTCGGCGATGAACGCGCCGATCCCGGCGCCGCTGATCCGGCCGGTCAGGTACCCGGTGCTGATGGACAGGATGAGCGCGATCGACGAGGAGAGCCGGATCCCGGTGGCGATGAACGGGGCGGCGCCCGGCAAAGCCAGGAACCTGATCTGGGCCAGCCGGCCGAAGCCGAACGCGCGCAGCGTCTCCCGGGCCACCGGGTCGGTGTCCTCCAGCCCGTAGATCGTGTTGTACAGCACCGGCCAGACCGCCGCGTAGACGATCAGGGTCACGTTCATCCGCAGCCCAGGGCCGATCAGCAGGCCAATCAGCAGGATCAGCGCGACCGACGGGATCGGCCGGAGGAACTCCACGATGGCCAGCGTGGCGCTGCGCACCCCGGGCAGGCTGCCCAGCAGCACCCCGCCCGGCACGGCCAGCGCCACCGCGATGGCCATGCCGAGGGCCCACGCGGCCAGCGTGGCCGCCACGTCGCCGAGGAACTGCGAGTTGGCGGCCAGCCCGGCCGTCCGGGCCAGCACGGTCGAGGCCAGCGGCAGCACCGACTGGCTGATCACGCCGGCCCGGCCGAGCAGCTCGGCCAGCACCAGGAACGCGGCGATCCCGGCCAGCCCGCGGCCGGCTGCCACCGCCCCGGCCCTCCGGGACCTCAAGGAAAGAACACCCTCAATGAACCAGCATCCTCGCGGCAGCCTCAGTGGAACAGCATCGGCTGCACGGTGAACGCGCTCTTCAGCACCCCGCCGGTGTGCATCAGGTCGGCCACCCGCTGCAGCTCAGCGGCGGACATGGTGGCGGGGAACGAGTTCAGCACGAGGTGCTGGGCCGCCGCCGCGGTGACCTTGGTGTAGGTCGGCAGCACCTGCCGCACCGCGGCCGGGTTGGCGTCCGCGTAAGCCTGCGCCTTGTCCATGGCCCGCTGGAACGCCGCCGCGGTGCGCGGGTTCTGCTGCGCCCAGGCCGCGGTGGTGAAGTAGCCGGACAGCGGGAAGCTGGCCAGCGACCCGGAGCACTGGGACAGCACCAGCTTGGCTCCCAGCGCCTGCTCCGCACCGGACAGGAACGGCTCGACCACGCTGATCGCGCTGACCCGGCCGGCCTTGAGCGCGGCCGCCATGTCCGGGAACGGGATGACCACGTACTTCACCGAGCCCGGGCTGACCCCGGCCGTCTTGAGCGCGGCGTTGGCGGTCAGGGTCTGGATGTTGTTGGTCAGGTTGACCGCGATCGTCTTGCCCGCCAGCTTGGCTGGCGAGGTGATCCCGGAACTGGGCAGCGCCAGCACGCCGAAGCTGCCCGCCTTGCACTCTGTGCCGGCCACCAGGATCTTCAGCTTGAACGTGCCGCTGGCCTGGCCTTCCATATAGGACACATAATTGCCGCCGCCGACGATGTCCACGCTGCCGTGCAGCAGGTCAGGAAGGGCCAGCGTGCTCTGCGTGATGATCTTCGGGGTAACGGTCAGCCCCTGCTGCTTGAAATAGCCCTTCTTGATGGCCAGGAACAGCGGGGCGTCGTCCACGATCGGCAGCGCGGCCACCGTGAGGTGGGTCTTTTCCAGTCCGGTGCCGGACGACGAGGGCGACCCGCCTGAGCTGCCGCAAGCCGCGGTGACCAGCGCAGTCGCTAAGCTGGTGGCCAGGATTGAGATCCATTTCTGACGCATTGGCGACGCCTCCGGTGGGCCGACGGGCGGGTAACGAGGACCTTACCCTAACAAATGGTCACCGCAGTCAGTTATTGGCGCGCTGACCAGCGCAGAGATGGCTGGTGAACCAATCCCGGGCCAGCGTGGCCACCTGTTCCAGGGCACCCGGCTCGGCGAACAGGTGGGTCGCGCCGGGCACCACCGCGAGCTGGTTCTCGGCGCGCAACTGGGCCTGCGCGGCCACGTTGAGCGCGAGCACCTGCTCATCCAGCCCGCCCACGATGAGCAGGGTGGCCGCGCGGACCTCGCCGAGCCGCGGGCTGGCCAGGTCCGGCCGGCCGCCGCGGGACACGATGGCCGCGATGTCACTGCCCGGCCGCGCCGCGGCCAGCAGCGCGGCCGCCGCCCCGGTGCTGGCCCCGAAGTAACCAACGCCGAGCCGGGCCAGCCCGGGCTGGGTGCGCAGCCAGCCGG
>DATCUG010000508.1:0-13657 GCA_036567525.1 Streptosporangiaceae bacterium
CAGACCCTGGCCCAGATCGGCACGGCCACGGCGGCGGCGACCATGGCGGAGCAACGGGCGCTTGGGCTGCCCACCTCACCTGGCCAGGTGCAGGCGCTGATGACGCTGTTCGGCGGCACGCTGCTGATGCTGGTCACCGGCCCGCCCGGGGCAGTCACCCGGGCCGGCACCCTGGCCCTGGCCCGGTGCCTGGTCAGTGGGGTGCTGCGCACGACCCCGTGACGCGGAACCTACTCCGTGACGCGGAACCGGACCCGGCCGAAGCGGACGGACCCAGTCCCCGGCCCGGACGGTAAACCCGGCGCCCGCCTGCCAGCCGTTGACGTGGGTGCCGTTGGTCGAGCCCAGGTCCACCAGCACCCAGTGGCCCGCGGCCGGCCGCAGCTCGGCGTGCCGCCAGGACACGGTTATGTCGCGGAGCACGTAGTCGGACGCTGGGGAGCGGCCGATCAGGTATACCCGCTCGTCCCGGGGCAGCACGAGGCGGGGCAGCCGCGGCGTCTGCCAGGCCTGCCGGATGCCCGCCGAGAAGGTGGACCACCAGCGGACGGCGCGCACCGGCCAGGTGCCGGGCTGGGCCTGGGACGGAAGGTCGCGCAGCAGCTCGCTCAGCTCGCCCTGGCCACGGGCGCGCAGGGCCAGGTCGATCCGGTGCAGGAACGTGTCGTAAGACAGCCGACCTTCGGCGGAATTGCGCTGCAGGATGTCCAGCACGTTGTCCCGGTCCGCATCGGATGCCCGGGGCACCGGCGGCACCGGCGCGACCGGCGGTATGGTCGGCACCGAGTCCTCAGCCACCACGCCGCTACGATACGCCGGCCAGACCCCGCCATTCCAGGATGCAGCGGTCAGCTGCCGGTGGCGGCCTGGCGGACGGCGGGCATCACGGTTTCGGCGAACGCGGCCAGATTGGCCTGGGCCTCGGCCGGGGTCAGGTCGCCGAATACGAGGGCCGCCTCGAAGTAGTTGACCGGTACCTGCCGGACCCGCTCGACGAGCAGATCGCGGACCGTCTCGGCCGACCCGACCACGGAGTTGCCGTTGGCAATGGTCCGGTCGGTGCCGAACTGCTCGTCGACCTGGTGGTTGCCATGGTCATGCCACAGCTTGGTGAGCCGGCTCGCGAACACGTCGTTGGCCCTGCGGAAGCGGCCCATCGCCGCGCCGTCGGTGGCGCCGATGTACACATTGGCCGCGACCCCCAGTCGCGGCCGCTGGGCGGTCGCCGCATCGGCGCGGCCTTGCCACGCCTGCCAGTAGGTTTGCGCCGCCGGCCCGAACGCACCCCCGTTCCACCGGCCGACGAAATTGACCCCGTTCGCGCCGGCCCACTCGGCCGCAGCCGTGTTGCTGGACGCGTACCACAGCGGCGGGTGCGGCTGCTGCACCGGCCTGACGGACAGTTCCACGTCATAGTCGCGCAGCAGCATGCCGGTGTGAGTCATCCGCCCGGTGGCCAGGGCCCGGGTGATCACGTCCAGGGTTTCGGTGTACCGGGCGCGCGCCTGATCGGCGTCGATGCCGAAATAGGCCAGCTCGTACGGGCTGATCCCACGGCCCACCCCGACGTCCAGCCGACCGTGGGTGAGCTGGTCCAGGATGGCGATCTCCTCGGCTAGGCGCAGCGGTTCGTAGGCCGGAAGCACGTAGACCAGAGCACCGATGCGCAGCCTGGTGGTGCGCTGGCTCAGCGCGGCCAGGAACAGGTTCGGCGCCGGGCAGACCGACAGTGGTGTGCCGTGGTGCTCGGTGACGTGGTAATGGCTGAGGCCGGCTGCCTCGGCCGCGACTGCCAAGTCCAGGCGGCTGGCGATCACCGGCCCAGGGGCCGAATCTCCCAGATCGATGGAGTCGAAGATTCCGAAAGCAAAGTCCATGGCCATCCGTTCGGCTGCGCTCAGGTCTAGGCGGACCAGGCGACGGGCAGCTTCTTGACGCCGCGCTGGAAGTTGGATCGCAGCAGCGCTGGCCGGCCGGCATAGCGCAGCGCGGAGGTGCGGGCCAGCACTTCGTGGAACAGGGCCGCCATCTGGGTCCGGGCCAGGTGGGCGCCGAGGCAGAAATGCGGGCCGTAGCCGAACACCAGGTGCGGGTTGGGCTGGCGGTGCGGGTCGAACCGGCCCGGCCCGGGAAACACCGACTCGTCGTGGTTGGCCGAGGTGAACGACACCACCACCTTGGCACCGGCCCGGATCGGCTGCCCGGCCAGCTCGCAGTCGGCGGTGGCGGTGCGCCGGAACGTCATCACCGGCGTCCACCAGCGCAGCATCTCGTTCACCGCGGCCGGCATCAGCTCCGGCCGGGCACGTAGTTCCTGCTGGGCGTCCGGGTGGTCGAGCAGCGCGATGCAGGCCCCCGGCAGCCCGTTGCGCAGCGTCTCGTTGCCCGCCACCGCGAACAGCCAGAACATGTTCTCGAACTCGGCCACCGAGACCCGGCCGCCGTCCTCGTCCACCTGGGCCAGCAATATCGACATGACGTCCCGGCCGGGCCGCCGCCGTTTCTCCTCGGCCAGCAGGTGCGCATACGCGTACAGGTCCGGCATGCCGTCCCGGGTCCGCGGGTCGGGCATCCGCCCGTCCTGGTCTGGGGCCGGCCGCAGCGCGGCCGCTTCGCGGGCTATCGGTGTGCCGCCGGACACGTCGAACTCGGCCGACGACGCGTAGTCCGGATCCTGGTAGCCGATGACCCGGTTGGACCAGTCGAACAGCAGCCAGCGGTCCTGTTCCGGGACGCCGAGCACGTCGGCCAGGGTGAGCAGCGGCAGGTCGGCCGCGACGTCCTTGGCGAAGTCACATTCCCCGCCGGGTCCGGCCAGCACCCGGTCGCACAGAGCCCGGGCATTGCCGCGGATCCGGTCTTCCAGCATGGCCACCGCCCGCGGGGTGAACGACCGGGCCAGCAGCCGGCGCAGCCGGGAATGCTCGGGCGGATCCATGTTGAGCATCATCCGGCGCACGTAGCTGAGCGCGGCCGGGGTGGCCGGGTCCCGGATCTGGGTGGCGCCCAGCCAGGAGGAGAACAGCCGCGGCTGGGCCAGCACGTGCTGCACATCGGCATGCCGGAGCACCAGCCAGAACCCCGGGCCACCCGGCCAGCCGTGCAGCGGGACCTCCTCGGACCAGGCCACCGGATGGTCGCGGCGCAGCCGGGCCAGCGCGCCGAACGGCACCCCGCCGACGTACGTCGCCGGGTCGTAGACGATCTCGGTGTCGGATCGCGTCTGCATGCTCAGCCCTGCCTGAGGAACTCCTCCATGACCGTGGCCAGTACGGCCGGCGTCTCCATCATCGGGTAGTGGCCCGCGTTGGGCAGCACCTCCAGCTCGGCGTTGGGGTAGAACGCCAGCCAGGTCTGCCGCATCACCTCAGCGGACAGCGCCGGGTCGTGCTCGCCCACGATGACCTTGACCGGGGCCGGGTTGCCGCGCACCCGGTCGGAGAAGTCATGCCGGGCCCACGACTCGAGGTAGCGGCCGAACGCATGTTCGGCTGAATTGTCCAGTGAGTGCTGCACGATGTGGTCGATGAACGCGGGTGACAGGCGGCTGCCGGTGGACATGTTGATGATCGCGGCGCGGTTCTCCCGGGTGGCGGCCGCGCCGGAGAACAGCGCCCAGCCGTCGTCGTCGAACGGCACGCCGGTGGCGGGCACCGGGTTCAGCGCGACGAGCCGGCGCACCCGGTCCGGGGCCGCCAGCAGCACGTGCTGGATGGCCTGGCCGGACATGGAGTGGCCGACCAGCGAGAACCGGTCCCAGCCCAGTTCGTCGGCGAGCGCCAGCGCGTCGGCGGCTGCTTCCGCCATGGTGAACTCGCCCGCCTCGTCCTGGCGGCTGCCGTAGCCGCGCAGGTCCGGGAACACGTAGCTGAATGTCGACTTATCGAGGTAGCCGGGCAGCGGACCCCAGCCACGCGCCGAGCCAAACCAGCCGTGCAGGGCGATTACATGATGATCACCCGAGCCGACAATTAACTGCGAGCTGGCCACGGTCACCTCCGGGTCCGGGTTATGTCCGGCATTGTTGAGCACCTGGCCGGCGGCCGGCAAGAGCAGCTGAAGGAGACACGGCGCATGGATGAGACCTCGGTCACGGCGGCCGGTGCGATCGACACATTCCTGGTCCTGCTGATCGGAATGGGGCCGAAGCTGGCGCTGGTCCCGTTCCTGGAGATCACTGCGCCGCTGGACCCGGCGACCAAGCGACGGGTGCTGCGCAAGATGCTGACCACCGTGGCCATCGTGGCCGTGCTGCTCATGGTGCTGGGCGAGCTGCTGCGCACCCTGCTGCACTTCACCATCGGATCCCTGTCCATCGCCGGTGGCGTGATCTTGCTCGTGCTGGCGGTGTGGATGGTGCTTGGGCCACCAGATGGCAGCAGCCACCGCACCGAGGGCCGCGACCCGCTGCAGCTCGCCCAGTTCCCGCTGGCCGTGCCGTACCTGCTCAACCCGGTGGGCATCGTCGGCTTGGTGACGATCTCGGCCGAGGCGAAGTCGTTCACCGTCTTCGCCGTGGAGTTCGGCATCCTGGTGTTCGTGCTGCTGCTGGACGCGGTGGTGTTCCGCGAGGCGAACCGGTTCAGCGACCGGCTTGACGAGAACCGGATGCTGGTCACCGAGAAGGTCTTCGGCTTCCTGATCGCGGCGATCGCCGTGCAGCTGATCCTCGACGGCCTGGCTTCGGCCGGCGTCATCTCGCCTGTGCCGCACTAGAGGTGGTCACCATGCTCGTGCTGTCTGCCACCGACGTGAGGGCGCTGCTCGACCTGGATGAGCTGGTTGAGGCGCTGCGCGTGGCCATGATCGACCTGAGCGCGGGCCGGATGTCGGCGCCGCCGCGGGTCGCGGCGCTGGTCCCGGACCGCGGCGCGATGCTGGCGGCGATGCCCGCCTACCTGCCGTCGGCCGGGGCGCTGGCCAGCAAGCTGGTCACCCTGTTCCCGGGCAACCGGGATCAGCCGACGCATCACGCGCTGGTCTGCTGCTTCGACCCGGCCACCGGAGTCCCGGCGGCGGTCATGGACGGCGGCTACCTCACCGCCGCCCGCACGGCGGCCGGGTCGGCGCTGGCCACCCGGCTGCTGGCCCGGCCGGATGCCCGCGACGTCACCGTGGTCGGGACCGGGGTGCAAGCCGACGCGCACGCCCGGGCGCTGGCCCGGCTGCCCGGCGTGCAGACGGTGCGGATCGCCGGACGGGACCCGGCCCGGGCGGCGGCGCTGGCCAGTTCGCTGGCCGCGGCAGGCGTCCCGGCGCAGGCCGTTTCCTCGGTCGAGGCGGCGGTCCGGGCAGCCAGCATCGTGTGCACCACCACCCACGCCGCCCATCCGGTGGTGCGCCGCGAGTGGCTGCGGCCAGGCACGCACATCAACTCGGTCGGCTACAACACCAGCGGCGACGGCGAACTCGACACCCCCACCATCCAGGACGCGCTGGTCGTGGTCGAATCCCAGGCCGCCGCCCTGGCCCCACCGCCGGCCGGGGCGGTCGAACTGCTCCGGGCGATTGGCCGGCAGGCCATCGACGCCAGCCACCTCGCCGAGATCGGCCAGATCGCGGCGGGCACGGTGGCCGGCCGGGCCGACCGTGACCGGCTCACCGTGTACAAATCCGTCGGGGTGGCGGCCCAGGACGCGGCGGCCGCCGCCCTAGTCCTGGATGCGGCCCAGCGCCAGGGCGCGGGCACCATAATCAGCCTGTGAACCACGGGGTCAGCCTGTGAACCGGTGCGGGGAGAACCGGCTGGCTAGCTCGGCATGCTGGGTGGCGAGCCTGGCTGGCTCCCCGGTGGCCAGGGCGGCCAGCCAGTCGCCGAGCAGCGGGCCGAACTTGAAGCCGTGGCCGGAGGTGCCGCTGCCGATGATCACGTTGCCGATCCGGCCGACGATGAAGTCCTCGTCCGGGGTGTTGTCGTAGATGCAGCGCTCGTAGGAGACCGCGCCGTCGGTGAGCCCGGGCAGGTGACGGCGGCTGAATCCAGCTAGCTGCCGGGCCAGTTCCGGGTCCTGGGCCTGGTTCTGCTGGTCCGGGTCGGTGCCGGGCCCGCCGTGGTGCAGGCCGGTCTTGTACAGCGGCGCGCCGGGCACCGGCAGCCCGTAGAACGCGTGCCCGCCGCCGTGCTCGATGAGGATGGGCAGATCCGGCCGGACCGCGGGCGCCGGTAGGACGGCGCCGGGCAGGTCGAGGTAGCCGGCCTGCTCCTGGGTGGCGGCCGCGGGCAGGCTGATCCCGGCCGGGCCGAGCAGCCGCGCGGTCCACGGGCCGGCCGACACGATGACCGCGCGGCAGGCGAGCCGCTCCTCATCGGTGCTGACGGTGACCCGCCGGCCGTCGTCCTGGATGCCGGTGACCCGGGTGTGCACGCGCAGGTCCGGCTGCGCAGCGGCCAGCGCCCCGAGGGCGGCATTGGCGTTAATCACGCAAGACCCGGGCTCGTGCAGGACGGTGCCGGGCACGCTCACGGCGGGGAACCGCCGGCCTACCTCGGTGGCGGGGAGCAGTTCGCACGGCGCGCCCGCGGCGAGCATGGCCTGGCGCACGTCGCCGAGTTCGGGGCCGAACGTGAGCTGCGGGGCCGGGGTCAGCAGCTGGCGGCGGTGGGCCTGCTCCAGGTCGGTCCAGAACTGGCGGGCCTGCCGGGCCAGCGCGACGTACGCCGGGTCAGGGTAGCCGAGCCGGAAGATCCGGCAGCTGCCCTTCGACCCGGCGCCCGGATGCCCGACCGTAGCCTGCTCCAGCACGGTGACCTGGCGGCCGCGCCGGGTCAGCGCGGCCGCTGCGGCCAGCCCCAGCAGCCCGCCGCCCACGACCACGAACTCGCTGTCCTCGCCCGCCATCACAGGCAGCATAAGGTCGGCCCGCCGCCGGGACAGCCAGGCAAAGAGGGATGCTGGTGCCCGTGACAGCGGTTCCAGGGGCGCTATAGCGTGTGACTGTGAGTGCGCCCTTGTCACCCGAAGAAGTCCGCGCCGCCGCGGCCATCCACAAAGAACTCGGCCCTGACTACCAGGAAGCGGTCATCGAGTCTTTCCTGGACAAGGTCGGCCGGGAGATCGACGCGCGGGTGGACGCGCGGCTCGCCCAGCAGCAGGTGGCGCCGCCGCCGGAGCAGCATGGGCGCGGGCACTCCGGGTCACCGATGACACTCGCGATCGTCTCCATGGCGCTGGGCATTCCGCTCAGCGCGATCGCCGTTTCGGCCGGTGCCCACCCGGTTGGCTTGCCGGGGCTGCTGGTCATCTGGCTGGTCATCGGGGTCATCAACGTCGCGTACAACATCAGCTATTCGGCGCGGTACCGTCAGCCGCCGGGCCGCCGCTGATCTGGGCGGGATGACCGTTTACCTGTTCGCGGGGATAGCCGTCAGCGACTTCGCCGGGGCGCTGGCCTGGTACGAGACGCTGTTCGGCAAGCCGCCGTCGTTCTTCCCGCACGACACCGAAGCGGTGTGGGAACTGGCCGAGGGCCGGTCGGTGTACATCGTGCGGCGGCCGGAGCACGCGGGCCACGCCACGCACACCATCATCGTGGCCGACCTGGACGCGCTGGTGGCCGGGACCACCGGGCGGGGACTGGCGCCGGCCACCCAGGAGACGTACCCGAACGGGGTACGCAAGACCACGTACGTTGACCCGGAGGGGAACGAGATCGGCTTCGGCCAGGTGCCAGGCTGATCCTGTGCCCGCGGCCTCAGCGGATGAATCCGCTCTCGTAGGCCCGGATGACGGCCTGCACGCGATCCCGGGCGCCGAGCTTGGCCAGTACGTTGCGCACGTGCGTCTTGACCGTTTCCACACCGAGGACCAGGTCGGCTGCGATCTCCGCATTGGACCGGCCCTGGGCCACGAGCCGCAGGACCTCGGTTTCGCGCTCGGTGAGGTTCGCCTCGGCCAGGCCGCCGCCCCGGCCGGCGCGCTGGGTGGCGAGCTGTCGGATGGCCGCGGGGAAGAGCAATGATTCGCCGTTGTGCACGGTGCGGATGGCGTTGACGTAGTCGTCTGCGGTGGACCGCTTGAGCAGGAAGCCCCTCGCCCCGGCCTGCAGCGCGTCGTAGATGTAGTCGTCGTTCTCGAAGGTGGTCACCACGATGACCGCGGGCCCGCCGCCGTCGAACCGGGCGAGCTGCCTGGTCGCCGTGATCCCGTCGACGCGTGGCATCCGGACGTCCATCAGCACGATGTCGGGACGGGTGCGGCGGGCCTGGGCGACCACCGCCGCGCCATCGTCTGCCTCGCCGACCACGGTGAGATCGGGTTCAGACTCCAGGATCGCCCGCAGGCCGCTCCGGACGAGTGGCTCGTCGTCGGCCAGCAGCACCCGGATCGGAGGCGGTGGGCTCCCTGTCACGGGGCACCCGCCGGGATGGGCAGCGTGACGGAAAGTGTCCACCGGCCGTCGTGCGCGCCAGCCGCGGCGGTGCCGCCAAGGGCGGCCGCTCGCTCGTCGACGCCGGGCAGCCCCCGGCCGGTGCGTGCCGGGCGCCGGCCTTGGGCTGGGTTGCTCACCAGGATGGTGAGCGTGTCAGCACCGAGCGACAGGCTGAGCATCGCCGTGCCGTCGGCCGAGTACTTCAGCGCGTTGGTCAGTGCCTCCTGCACGATCCGGTAGGCCTCCCGGCTGACCAGCGGGGGCAGCTCGGACAGGTCACCGGATACGGCTGGCTCGATGGTCAGCCCGGCCGACCGGGACGCGGCGAGCAGCCCGTCCAGGGCGCCCAGGTCGGGTGCGGGTGACGCCAGTGGGCGCGGCGTCTCGTCACGGAGCAGCCGGAGCATGCCGTCAAGTTCGGTGGCGGCGCGCCGGGAGGTCTCCTCGATCGTGCTGAGCGCCTGCGCAGTGAACGCCGGGTCCCGCGCGATCAGCTTCCGGGCGGCGGATGCCTGCACGGTCACCACCGAAAGAGCGTGCCCCACGCTGTCATGGATCTCGCGGGCGATCCGGTTGCGCTCGGTGGCCCGGGCGGCGTCGGCCTCCAGGCGCTGCAACCGTTCGGCGTAGGACGGCCCGAGCGCCATCGGGCCAAGCCAGGCCAGGAACCGGCCGGCCAGCATGGTGCCGGTCACCGTGGCCACGGCAGCCGGGATCGTCCACCAGCTGTTACCCAGGGCAATCAGCCCCAGCACGGCCGCCACCACAACGGCGCCGGTGACCACGTGCAGCAGAAACCAGCCCAGCGTCCGGCGGCGTTGCCGCCAGCTGGCGGCCGGGCCAGGCAGCCCATCGCGGAACTCGGCCGCCAGCAGACTCTGCACCGCCACACCCTCGATCTGCCGCGCCGCGGGCAGCAGGCCCACCAGCAGCGGTCCGCCGACCAGCACGACCCCGATGAGCACCGTGGCCCACACCGGCGTCCCGGCCGCGGCCACCAGCGACAGCACGGTGAAGTCAGCGATACTGAGGGCGAGCGCCAGCCCGGCGCCGACCAGCACGAAGACCACTCGCAGATAAGTCTTCGAGGCCAGCAGCGCCGGAGCCAGACGCAGCACGGTCATGCCTCCCAGCCTGCCATCGAACCAGGCGAGCCGGCGCCACGCCGGCGGCGGCGCCAGTAGCTCACCGTGACCGCAGCCAGGAGTGGCCCCCACAGCAGCAGCGGGGCATAGGCGGTGACCGCGACCAGTCCCTGCCAGTCGGTGAAGCTCACCGGCGACAGCTCACTTTGCGGCCGGCCGTCCATGCGCAGCCCCAGCGACATGGTCACCGCCAGCCACGTCCAGAGCAGGGTCAGCACCGCCGAGCCCAGCGCGGCCGGGACGACCGCGAACAGCGGCGGCACCCGGCGGCCGCGCAGCACCGGGATCCACCGTGGGACCACCTCACCCCAGGTGGAGACCAGGCCGACCGCGGTGAACGCGAGCAGTTCGGAGACGATGGACAGCAGGATCACGTACAGCCAGAGCGGCACACCGGGCAGGCCAGACGACGTGACGCCAGAAGCAAGGTCGCCGCGCGCGATCGGGACGTGGAACGTGCACACGGCGATCCGCCACGCGCTGGACGGGAGCACGGTCAGCGGAATGGCGAGGGCGGCGACCCGGGCCCACCGCGGCACCCCATCGGCCGGGCGATGCGCGGCCGCCCAGACCGCCCGGACTCGCCGCACCGGCAGTGCTCCGGTCATCGTCGTCATATCTGCCACCCCGCTGGGTCCGGGCCGCTGGGTGCGGCCATCTGGCTCTCACGATGCCGGGTGGCAGGCGGCTATTCATCACTGGCGAGAGTGAACTGGCTCCCCTGGCCGGGGGAGTTCGCCGCCCCGGGCGGCCCGGCTGCTGCGGTGGCGGCCGGCCCGGTGCTGGCGTTCAGGAAAATTGGCTCTTTGGTTATCAGCAGCCGTTGCTGGTGCTGAGCAGGTTTTTCCCGAGGGCGTCCCAGGCCGCGCCGTAGTAGGTGGGGTGGCTGTGCTGCTCGGCCGCGGCCCGGTGCAGCAGCGTCCGGGTGGCCGCGCTGTCGCCGGCTGCCCGGGCCGCGGACGCGGACGCGACCAGCGGCAGGACGGCCGGGTCGGCATTGAGCACGGACCCGGTGGGGTTCAGCACGAGGGCCTGATCCCGGCCACTGGGGCGCAGCAGCGGCCACCAGCGGGCGGCCAGCGCCTTGGCCTGCGGATTGCAGGAGGCGGCGAACCAGACGACGGTCCGCTGGGCATCCGGGCCGTACTGGGTTACCGGCTGGGCGCCGCCCGGGGCTGGTTCTGGCTGCAGCGCCCCGGCGGCGGTCAGCTCAGCCCAGTCCGGGGGCAGTTGCTGGCCACCCCGGGTGAGCTGGCCGGTCAGGGTGACCGCGCCCGCGGCCAGGCGGCGCCACTCCTGGTTACCGGTGAGCCGGGCCAGGCCCTGGAACGCGCCCAGTGACCAGTAGCTGGGGTTCAGGCTGGCGGGCCGTCCGGTCGCCCACGGGCCGGCCGCGAGGACCGGCACTCCGCCCGGGCCGGTGGTCACCTCGCGGGCCAGGATGGCCCGGGCCACCCGGCGGCCAGCATTGTGCCAGGCGGCGGCGCCGGGCCCGCGGTAGCGCAGCAGCGCCCAGGCGATGAGCAGGTCAGCGTCGCTGGCGGCCTGCTGGCTGATGACGTGGCCCGATGGGCTGGCGTGCCAGGAGAACAGGCCGTCACCCTGCTGCAGGTGGTCGCGGGTCCAGGTCCAGATGTGGCCGAACGCGGCGTGGTTCCCGGCTGCCTCGGCCAGCAGCATGCCGTACGCCTGCCCCTCGCTGACCGTGTCGCCGCCCTGGTCGGTTCGCACCACCTGGCCGTCGGGCCGCAGATAGGTGGGTGCGAGCCCGGGCACGGCATGCTGGGCTGACCCGGAACTGCCGCAGCCGGTGGCGGCGGCGGCGAGCCCGGCACACGTGAGGGCGGCCGTCAGGCAGGTGCTGATGCGGGTTCGGGTATTCATGGCGATGCCGATCCGGTCAGGGATGAGGATGCGGTCGACGCAGCCGAGCTGGCCGACGATGACGAACTGGTCGGGGACGCCGAGCCGGTTGGTGCGGGCGAACCGGTCGGCGACGGTGACGCGGAGCCGCTCGCGCTGCCGGTGCTGCCCGGCGTGGGCGAGGCGGTGGTGCCGGCCGGGCCCAGGTGGCTGGCGAACGTCCATTCCAGCGCGAACGTCAGGTACACCACGAACAAGAACACGCTGGACGCCCAGCACAGGTGCGCGCGGGCATTCCAGCGGCGGGTCACCGGGAGCCAGATCAGGCTGGCGAACACCACGCCCACCGCCGCCGCCACCAGGTGGTAGCGGGTAACGCCGAGCAGCCGCAGGGCTATCGCGACCGCCGCGGCCAGCAGGCAGGTGCCCGCCAGGGCCAGGACGGTGCGCCGGGTAGCAGGCCAGATTCCGGCCGCACGGGTCCGCCGCCGGATCGGCACGAACAGTCCAGCTGAGCCCAGCGGGGCCGCCCCGATCCCCGCCAGGAGCAAAGTTTCAACCATGCCTTTCTTCCCTTGTCGCCTATGTCTTGCCCGGGGTGTTGCAGGGTCTTGCCGGGTGCCCGTCAGGTCCGGTGCCGTTCTCGGGCAGGCCGCTATGTCGCCTGAACCGGGCACAGTGGCGGCCCGCTACCCGGCCGGGTCCCGGTCATGCGGCTCAATGTGCTGGCCAGATGACGTCTAGACGTCTACGATCTCGGCCATGCGCGGCATGAACAGGAATGGCTGGCGCGGAAGTGACTGATACGTTCCGGTATGGGCAGGCAACCCTTCTCCTCCAGGACTGCCTGGCCTGGCTCAGCCAGCGTGCCGAGCGGTCGGTTCATGCCGTGGTAACGGACCCGCCCTATGGGCTGCTCGAGTACACCGCCGAGCAGAAAGCGAAGCTCAGGGCGGGCCGTGGCGGGGTCTGGCGCATTCCGCCGTCTTATGACGGGCATCTGCGGTCGCCATTGCCCAGGTTCACCGTGCTGACCCAAGCTGACCTGCAGAAACTGCACGAGTACTTTTACGGCTGGGCCCGGGCGCTCCGCCCGCGCCTGGTGCCCGGGGCGCACGTGCTGGTGGCCAGCAACCCACTTGTGTCGCCCTATGTGTCCACGGCCCTGGCCAGAGCCGGCCTGGAACGGCGGGCTGAACTAGCCCGCCTCGTGATGACCATGCGTGGTGGTGACCGGCCCAAAGGCGCGCATGACGAGTTCGCCGGGGTGACCGTGATGCCCCGATCCCAGTGGGAGCCGTGGCTGCTGTACCGGGAGCCGATCGAGGCCAGGACGGTGGCCGATAACCTCAGGAAGTGGAAGACGGGCGGGCTCCGCCGGGTCTCCGGCGCGCAGCCGTTCGGGGACGTGATCAAGTCACACCCCACCGGCCCGGTGGAGCGGAGAATCGCCCCGCATCCGAGTCTGAAGCCACAGAGTTTCTTGCGGCAGGTGGTCCGGGCCGTGCTGCCGCTGGCCGAGGGCATCGTTCTTGATCCATTTGCCGGCGCTGGATCTACGCTGGCCGCTGCGGAGGCGGTTGGTTATGAGTCCATCGGCCTCGAAGTTGACCCGGCCTACTTTCACCTGGCCCGGGAGGCCATTCCCGCGCTCGCCGCGCTGCCGGTCCGTGTCGGCCAGCCCGAGTAACCACAGGAGAGCGCCATGCCCAACCGCCGCCGCCCGGGTGAAGTCCGGGACGCGATCCGCGACTACCTGGGCACGGTCAAGCGCGAGGCTACCGTCGGGGAGATCCAGGCCGCGGTGAACCAGCGCCTGGGCAGCGTGCCAGCGTCGTCGGTTCGCTCCTCGCTCCGGCTCAGCGACCTGTTCGACCAGACCGCCCGCGGACGGTACCGGCTAGCCGGCCGGGGCTGAGCTGCTGTGATCAGCGCGGCCGGGCTGGCAGTCTGGGTGCATGCTGGTTGAGCATGGAGGCCGGGCCCCGCAGATCGACCCGAGCGCCTACGTGGCGCCCACCGCGGTGGTGTGCGGTGACGTGCACATCGGCGCGGACGCCCGGGTGCTGTTCGGGGCGGTGCTCACGGCCGAAGACGGCGAGATCCGGGTCGGCGACCGCACCGTGGTCATGGAGAACGCCCTGATCCGCGGCCGGGCTGGGCATCCGGCCATCATCGGCAACGATGTGCTGATCGGGCCCCATGCACACCTGAACGGGACGCGGGTGGCAGATGGGTGTTTCCTGGCCACCGGGGCGGCCCTCTTCCCGGGCAGTGTG
>DATCUG010000509.1:0-3308 GCA_036567525.1 Streptosporangiaceae bacterium
TCCCGCCCGTGCCGCCGGTCTCGCCGCCGGTGCCGCCAGCCTCGCCGGTCCCGCCCGCCTGGCCGGTGCCGGTCCCGCCCGGGCCGGTCCCGGTCCCGCCCTGGCCGGTGCCGGTCCCGCCCTGGCCGGCCGGGCTCTCCCCGGACGTGCCCTTGCCGTCCGTCTCGCCGAGTCCCTGGTCGGCTTCCTGCCGGGACAGCGCGTCGACCAGCCGGCCGATCCGCTCCTGGCTGTCCGGGCTGCCCCGGCCGGTGCGCTCGGCGTACACCGCGGCGCCCAGATCGCGGAACAGCGCGTCGGCCCGCCGCTTGGCCTGCGCCTGGTCGAGCTTGACCTTGCCCTCGCGCGCGGCATCCTGGGCGACCTGGGCCAGCTGACTGCCCTGCGCCCTGACCTTGTCCATGAGTCCCATTGACTGACCTCCGCAGGTTCAGGTTCAGGCGTTAGCGAAAGGATATGCCGGGCCGGGTGGCCGGCCTGGGTGCGGGCTGTTTGCCGTCTGGCCTGCCGGGCACCGAGCAGGGCTGTGAAAGCCTCCCCCAGCAGCGAGGATCCGCTGGACAAGCTCGACCACCTGGTCGATCCGGCCCCCGAGCCGGAGAACGCGGTGCTCACCGACAACTCACGGCTGGTCCGCTGGGCCGGCCCGATGTTCGCGCTGTTCGCCCTGATCATGCTGCCGTGGACCGGCTACCTCGGGCTGACCCTGCCCGCCCGGGAAGAGTCGCAGAACTACGACATCGCCTGGGCCGGCTTCGATGTGCTGCTGCTCGCCCTGCTGGCCGGCACGGCCTACTGCGCGCTGCGCCGGTCCCGGTACCTGTCCACGGTGGCCGGCGCGACGGCCGCGCTGCTCGTGGTGGACGCCTGGTTCGACTGCCTGACCACGCCCTGGCCGCAGGTATGGCAATCCATCGCACTCTGCTTCCTGGTCGAGCTCCCGCTGGCCGGCCTCTGCGCGTGGCTGAGCTACCACACCCACCACATTGCCGAACGCCGGATCCTGCTGCTCCGCCGCCGGCCCCGTCGCTGACCAGGCGAGTGCATGAAAGCCCGATACACGGGCACTTGTGGCGCGGATTCACCAGGGTCCTTCGAGAGCCGAGAGGTAGTGCTCGGGATGAGATCGGTAACCACACCACGACGGGTGTCGGGCAACGCACGGCGCGCGTCGGACAGCAGGCCGATGCAGTGGCTGGCCCGGGCCGGGCTGACCGCGCGGGGCGTCATCTACATACTGATTGGCTGGGTGGCGATCCTGGTCGCCCTGGGCAGCAAGGGCCACCAGGCCGACCAGCAGGGCGCGCTGCAGCTGCTGGCGAGCACGCCGATCGGCCTGGTCTCGCTGTGGCTGCTGCTCATCGGCTTTATCGGTTACGCGTTGTGGCGGTTCAGCCAGGCCGCCTTCGGGGTGCCCGGCGAGGGCACCGGCGCCGGGCCACGGATCAAGTCACTCGTCCGCGGGCTGGTGTACGCCTTCTTCGCGGTACTCACCTTCAAAGTCGTCACTGGTAAGCACACCAACCAGAAGGCTCAGCAGCAGGACTTCACCGCGTCCCTGATGCACCACACCGGTGGCCAGTGGCTGGTCGGCATCATCGGCCTGATCATCGTGATCGTCGGCGCCGCGCTGGTCATCGAGGGCATCCGGCAGAAGTTCATGAAGCACCTGATGACCGGGCGGATGAGCGCGCGGACCCGGCAGGCGGTGCGGCGGCTCGGCACGGTCGGCACCACCGCCCGCGGGCTGGTCTTCGCGCTGGCCGGGGCGCTGGTCATCGACGCGGCCGTCACGTTCGACCCGGGCAAGGCCGGCGGCCTGGACAAGGCCCTGCACACGCTGCGGAACCAGCCGTTCGGCACCTTCCTGCTCGTCCTGGCCGCGCTGGGGCTGATCGCGTTCGGCATCTACGGCCTGGCCGAGGCCCGGTGGCGCCGGGTCTGACCCAGCTCGCTGTGAGCCCCTGGCCGCTGGGCGGCCAGGGGCTCACGCTTTGACCGGCATCGTCCCCGGCCCGCGCGGGTCAGCAGGCTTGACAGCTAGCTCTGACATCCAGCGATCGTGTGATTACTAATAGTAATGTGTTGGCCACGATTCGGCTCAGCGACAAGGAGTCAGCATGCACCGGCTTAGACCGAAGATCGGCGTCCTGGGCGGATTGGCCTGCGCGGCCACCCTGCTGCTCGGCGCCGCGCCCGCGATGGCCAGCACGCACCATTCCCGCCGGCCGGTCACCGGGCCCGAGGTGGTGTACGGCGCGGTTCACGGCAAGGCCGCCAATGCCAGCGCACCACGCATCCCACTGCGGCTGTGGGGGATGGTGCACACCACCGACCCGACGTTCGTGCTGGGCAACGGGGGCGGCCGCCGGCACACCCTGCGCACCGGTAAGGGCCGGCTGACCGTGCGGCTCACCGGCAAGCCCAGCCACGTGCTGCGGGCCAACCCGCGGACCTGCCGCGAGTCGTTCACCCAGCGGCAGACGTTCCGCGTGCTGGGCCGGGCGAGCAGCGGCGAGTTCGCCCACTCGTCCGGGCCCGGCGCGGTGCAGATCTACTTCGCCGCGTTCGCGCCGCGGTACACCCACGGCCCGCGGAAGGGCATGTGCGACTTCGCCAGCAACAAGCCGCAGAACCGCGGCGCGGTGGCCCGGTTCCTGGCCACCATCGTGCTCACCAGGCATCGCTAACGAAGTCCGCTGCCGCAGCCAGGCTCCCCCATCAGCCGGGGAGCCTGGCTGCTGAGTAGGCAGTCGTCTTGCCATCATCAGTTCATCGGTATATAACGTTGGTATGAGCGCACGGGCAATGCAGGAAGCGACGTTCCTGATCCTCACGTCGCTGGCCGAGCGCAGCCAGCACGGCTACGGGATCATCAACGATGTCGCGGAGATCTCCGGCGGCCGGGTCCGGCTGCGCGCGGGGACGCTGTACACCGCCCTGGACCGGCTCCGGATGGACGGGCTGGTCGAGGTGGACCGGGAAGAGGTGGTAGAGGGGCGACTGCGCCGCTACTACCAGCTGACCCCGTCCGGAACTAAGCTGCTGGCCGCCGAGGCGGCGCGGCTGCAGGCCAACGCCACCGTGGCCATGCGGCGGCTGAACCCGCTGGGGGTGGTCTCATGAACAGCTCCCCGAGCCTGGAGCGTGGCTACCGGCGGCTGCTGGCGTTTTACCCCCGCTCGTTCCGCCGGGAGAACGAAGACGAGATCCTGGCGGTGCTGCTGGCCACGGCCGGCCACGACCAGCGCCGGCCCGGGCTGGCCATCTCGGCCGACCTGGTCCGCAGCGGGCTGCTGATGCGGCTG
>DATCUG010000510.1:0-3196 GCA_036567525.1 Streptosporangiaceae bacterium
GACGCCGGCCTGGCCGCCAGCCTGCCGAACGTCGGCCAGCAGGTCGGCGGCGCCATCGGCCTGGCCGTGCTGGGCACCGTGGCCTGGACCGTGGTGGCCAACAGCGTCCGCAGCCAGGTCACCGCCGCGGCCGCCAAGGCCGGGCACGCGGTGCACGCGGCGGCCGGCCTGCTGGCCGGGGCGCGCCCGGCCACCCGCACCACGGGTGGCCGGGCTCTGTGCTGCCCGGGTGGCCTGCTTTCCGGTGCCGAGGACCGGTCAGCCGGCTCCTGGCACGCCTGGGTTGGGGTTGGCCTTCGGCAGGCCGGAACAGATGCTGGCCCCGGCGTTCCTGGTCTGCACCGAAGCCTGGCTGCCCTGGCCCGCCGGCCTGCTGCCCGCCGCCGCCTTGCCCTTCCCCGCCTTACCGGTAGCGGCATGCTGGGCGGGGCTGACCACCCCGGCCCAGTTGGCGCCCAGGGTCAGCGTCACCGTGCCCGGGACGCCGGTCTGCGGCGCGGGTTCGGTCAGCGTGTTCTGCGCGGCCGGGCTGCCCTTGAGCGTTGTCATCAGCGTGTACGCGGAATCCGCCTGGGCGGTGCCGGCATAGCTCACCGTGGTCGTGCTGGCGGCAGGCGCGTCGCCGGTGCCGGTCACGCCGAAGCCGAGCGCGCGCAGCTGCCGGGCGGTCTGCCTGGCCAGGCCCGGCTGGCCGGTGCCGTTCATCACCTGGACCTTGACCTGGCCGGCTGGCATGACCGGCAGCCGGCCGGGCCACGCCTGGCCGTCGGCCAGCAGCTGGAAGATGACGTCGTCGGCCGGCTCCGCGGGCAGCAGCCGGTTGACGTTGGCCGGGTCGGTGACGGTGGGCATGGTCAGCAGCGTCACGTCCTTGGCGTGCAGCCCGGTCAGGCTCTTGGCCAGGGCGAGCAGCTTGCTGACCGAGTCCAGGCCCTGGTCCACGGTGAGCGCCCGGGTGGCCAGGCCAGCGATCTTGAGCAGCTGGACCGAGTTGGTCAGCAGCCCGCTGCTGTTCACCTTCTGGATGACCGAGGACATGAACGCCTGCTGCAGCTCGATCCGCGGCAGGTCGCCGCCGACGTCGCCCTCGGCTTCCACGCCGTGCCGGGTGCGCACGTAGGCCAGGGCCTGGTTATAGGTGAGCAGGTGCTTGCCGCCGCGCAGGTTCAGCCCGCTGAATGGGTCGTGGTAGCCGCTGCGCGGCACACAGACCTCGACCCCGCCGATGGTGTCCACCATGGCCCGGAACGAGTTGAAGTTGAACATGACGAAGTGGTCCATCGTGACCCCGGTCAGGTCGTCCACCGTCTTGACCGCGCACGACGGGCCGCCGATGTTCATCGCGCCGTCGATGATGGCCTGCTGGTAGGGGCCGAAGATGCCGGTGCCGACGCTGCGCCGGGCTTTGCAGCCGGGCTCGTACACGATGGTGTCCCGCGGGATGGACAGCACCAGCGCGTGGGTGTGCGTGGGGTCGAGGTGGACCAGGATCAGGTTGTCCGAGTTGCTGGTGTTCAGGCTGGGGTTGGAGCCGAGGTCACCGGGCCGCTGGCCCTGCCGGGTCTGCGAGCCGAGGATGAGGATGTTCTGCGCCCCGTAGACGGACCGGTGGCTCAGCCCATTGACCTTGACCACGCTGATGTTGCCGAAATCGGCCCGGTAGATGGCGTACCCGCCCAGGCTGGCCAGCACGGCGGCCACGACCACGATCGTGCTGGTGATGTACCCGGCCCGGGCCAGCGGGCTGAGCTTCCGCCATCCGCGCATATACCCACCAATCTGGTCATTCGCTGGTGGGTCAGCATAGTGAGCGGTGGCCGGGTACCGGAGGCAGATGGCGCGGTTATGACCAAGGCATGAACATGCCGCTGTCCTGGGTTCGTGCCGGGGCACGAACCGGTGGCTCCCGCGACAGGACTCGAACCTGTAACCTGCCGGTTAACAGCCGGACGCTCTGCCGATTGAGCTACGCGGGATCGGCGGCGGCTGGCCAGCCGGGTAGGGGTCCCGGGCTGCTCTCGCCGCGCGCATAAGGGTAGCGCACCTGGGCCGGTGCCCGTGCGGGTGAGTACCGGCTGGCAACGGGGGAAGGTCACTTGCTGCGCAGCCAAGCGGTGCGCAGGAGACCTCTGCAGAGAGAAGGTGCCAGATGGGGTACCGGTTGTCGTTCGTCACCGGGTTCGCCGTGGGCTTCGTCGTAGGCGCGCGGGCCGGGCGGGAACGCTATGAGCAAATCAAGGATCTGGCCAGCAAGGCTAAGGACAGCCCGGCCATGCAGCAGGCGGCCGGCGCGGCCCAGGCGCAGGCGGCCAACCTGGCCCGGGCGGCCAAGGACCGGGCGGCGCAGCGGGTGCCGCAGCTCACCGAGAAGGCCAAGAGCAAGATGCCTGGCTCACTCGGCGACCGCCTGCCCGGCAATGGCCGGTCCACGCCGGGCAGCAGCTACAGCACCGCATCCGGGAGCTGATTTACCGCCGAACGGGCCGGCTGGTGCTGTTTTGATCACTAAAGGTAACGGTATAACCAGCCCATGAGTCCACTATCCGGGGTACTGGGCGAGTCCTGGTCGTATTACAAGCGGTTCGCAGGGCACTTCCTGCTGATCGCCTTCGTCATCTACGTGGTGGCCGCGGCGATCGTCGCGTTGCTCTCGCTGGCCGGAGGCGTTGGCACGTTTATCGGCCTGATCATCGCCGTGATCGCGGCCTTCCTGGTTCAGGCGGCGCTGGTCAAGGCGGTTCAGGATGTCCGGGACGGCCGGGCGGACCTGAGCCTGGGCGAGACCGTGTCGGCGGTGATGCCGTACCTGCCCGCGGTGATCGCCGCGTCCATCCTGGCCGGCATCGGCATCGCGATCGGCTTCGCGCTGATCATCGTGCCGGGGCTGATCCTGCTGACGTTCTGGTCGCTGATCGTGCCGAGCATCGTGATCGGCGGTGCGGGCGTGTTCAGCTCGTTCGGCCAGAGCTGGCGCACCGTCCGGCACTATGCCTGGCACGTGTTCGGCACCTACGTGCTGGTGTTCCTGATCCTCATCGTGTTCGACATCGTGCTCGGCCTGATCTTGCTGGCGCTGCCCATCGTGGCGCGGAACTTCATCAGCAACATCGTGTCCGGCACGCTGGTCGCACCGTTCCTGGCCCTGGTGGTGACGCTGATCTACTACCGGCTCACCGCCGCGCACGGCCAGCCGGCC
>DATCUG010000511.1:0-4650 GCA_036567525.1 Streptosporangiaceae bacterium
GGTCTCGGCCAGCAGCCGCCGCTGCAGGTACCGCGGGCTCCAGCCGACGTGGCTGGCCAGCTCGGCCGCGCGGACCTGGCCACCGCTGCGCAGCAGCAGCCGCCAGGCCTCGGCCACGTCCCGGGGCACCTGCTGGTCCAGGTCGGCCCGGTCCAGCAGCACCTGGTCCAGGACGGCGAACCGGGCGGGCCAGTCCGGGGCGGCGCGCAGCCGCTCGTGCAGCTCGCCAGCCACCCGGCCGAGCACATCGTCACCGGCCACGTCCCGGCCGGCCAGCTCCCCGGCGGGCAGGCCGAGCAGGGCCCGCGCGCCGAGCGGGCTCAGGTGCACCTGGACCCCGGACTGCCGCCCAGGGTGGGTGATCAGCGCGGGCGTGGTGTGCAGCCCGCCGACCAGGGTGCGGTAGTCACCGGGCCGGTCGGCCGGATCGGGGTGCCGGGCCACGGTGAGCGGGTCGTCCAGCGTGATGATCAGGGTGAGGTAGGGCGAGGGCAGCCCGCGGTGCCGGGCCGGCGGCACACCAGCCTGCCGGTACCCGCTGTACCAGCCGATCAGCCCGCGCAGCGGCACGGCCGGCGCCACCCGCGCCGACTCCGACACGGGCGCGGCCAGCGGCCCTGCCGACGGCACCCCACCCACAGCACCAGTCTGCCTGATCGCTCAGCTCAGCCGGCCGGGCCGCACCGCGGCCGCGGGCACCAGCCGCCCGGCCGCCCGCTCCATCCCGGGATGTAGCCGCTCAGCCTGCCGAAACCAGGCCGGCCTGGTAAGCCAGCACCACAAGCTGCGCCCGGTCCCGCGCGCCGAGCTTGGCCAGGATCCGGCTGACGTGCGTCTTGGCGGTAGGCACGCTCATCGCCAGCTGACCGGCGATCTCGGTGTTGGACCGCCCGTGCGCGATGAGCGTGAGCACCTCGCGTTCCCGGGCGGTGAGCCGGGCCAGCGCCTGCGGCGGCGGCCGGAGCGGGTCCGGCTGGCTGGCGAAGTGCGCGATCAGCCGCCGGGTGATGTTCGGCGCCAGCAGCGCCTCGCCCGCCGCGATGACCCGCACCGCGGCCAGCAGTTCCTCGGGCGGGCGTTCCTTCAGCATGAACCCGCTCGCCCCGGCGCGCAGCGCGCCGAACACGTAGTCGTCCAGATCGAACGTGGTCAGGATCAGCACCCGGGGCGGCGGCCCGGCCGCGGTGATCTGCCGGGTCGCCTCGATGCCGTCCAGCACCGGCATCCGGATGTCCATCAGCACCACGTCCGGAGCGGTCTGCTTGCTCACCGCGACCGCCTCGGCCCCGTCCGCCGCCTCGCCCAGCACGGCCAGGTCCAGCTCGGCGTCGATGAGCATCCGGAACCCGGCCCGGACGATGGCCTGATCGTCGGCCACCACCACGCCGATGGTCATGCCACCCGGCCCGCGGGCGGCCCGGCGGCCAGCGGCTGCGCCCCAGGCTGGCCGTGCACCGGGAGGAACGCGGTGACCCGGAACCCGCCGCCCGGCACCGGCGTGGCGTCGAGCGTGCCGCCGAACACCGCCGCCCGCTCCCGCATGCCGACGATCCCATGCTGCCCGGCCACCGCCGCGTCCGGCGCCACCGCACCAGCCGCCCCGGGCCGGCCTTCATTGCTCACCGCGACCCGCACCCCGTCCGGCCCGGCCGCCACCCGCACCCGCGCCGCCGCGCCGCCGGCGTGCTTGACCACGTTGGTCAGCGCTTCCTGGATGATCCGGTACACGGTGAGCGCGGCGGCCGGCGGCAGCGCGGCCACGTCCCCGGTCACGTCCAGGCTGACCGGCGTCCCGGCCGCGCGCACCACCTCGGCCAGCTCACCGAGGTCGCCGATGCCCGGCGCTGGCGCCAGGCTCGGCTGTGTCTCGTCGTCGCGGAGCAGGCCGAGGATGCGGCGCAGTTCCTCCAGCGCGCTCCGCCCGGTGACCTCCACCGCGCGCAGCGCGGCCAGCGCCTCGGCCGGCGCGGCCGCCCCGATCCGGCGGCCCACCCCGGCCTGCACGGTGACCACACCCAGGCTGTGCGCCACCACGTCGTGCAGTTCGCGGGCGATCCGGACCCGTTCCTCGCGGACCGCCTGCCGGTTGCGCTCCGCCTCGGCCTGCTGCCGCTGCGCGGCCTGCTCAGCCAGCCCGGCCAGGTACTTACGCCGCTCCCGCACGCTGTGCGCAACGAACCAGATGGCCCCGGCGGCCACCAGGCTGTGCACCCGGTCCACCAGTATCAGGTCGGCGGCCCGGTAGACCAGCAGCCCGGCGCCCAGCGAAACCCCGGTCAGCACCAGGATGGTCAGCGCGGCCGGCCGCCGGCTGCGCACCGTGACCATATACACCGCCATGCACAGCGTCACGTCCATCACCGCGGTGGCCCGGCCGAACGCGATGACCACGCTGCTCGCCACCAGCACCACCGCGAACACCGGGACCGGCCAGATCCGGCGCACCGCGACCGGCACGGTGGCCAGCATGGCGAACACCGCCGGGCCGGGCGGCGGCGCGTGGTAGCGGAAGCCGTGCCGCCCGACGTTGACCCACAGGATCCCGGCGGCCAGCGCCGCCACCACGCAGTCGATCACCAGCCACTGCCGGCTGGTCAGCCGGACGGTCAGCGGCGGGCGGAGCTCGTCCCTGCCACTCATACCCAGACCCTAGATCCGGATCGGGCTGGTGCGCGTCAGCCCCAGGTCGCGGCCTGCTACATCCAGGGTTGTAGCGTTCCCGCCCGCGCCACCCCCGCTATTCCTGCCCAACGCCAGCTGCGCTCCGCGGGACCGGCCAGTACGCGGCCGCCAGCAGCACGAGGACCGGCCCGGTATTCGGGTCGGTGGCCGAGCCGGCCAGGATGCCGCCGAAGTTCTGGCCGGCCACCCAGATCAGCACGGCCACGGCCGCCGCCAGCAGCACGGTGGCGCGGGCCCAGGGGACCGGCAGGAAGATGCCTAGCGCGACGACGGCGAACAGCACGGCCAGCACGATCGAGACGCCGGTGCCGCGGCCCGCCAGCAGGCTCGCCGTGCCGCGGTCCAGGCTGGCCAGCCAGCCGGGCTCGCCCGCCGCCATCCCGGACATCATGCTGTGCAGCCCCTGGGCCGCCCGGTTGGCGCCCTGCACGGCGAAGTAGGCGAAGCTGCCCCACAGTGCCAGCCAGGCCAGCCGGGCCGGCCCGGCGCCGGCCGGCCGGGCCGCCTCGAACGGGCCCGCCCGCCCGGCCGGCCAGAGCAGCACCGCGAGCAGCGCGTAAATGATCACCGCGCCGGGTGCGCCGCTGACCGGGTCGGCCGTGCCGTTGAGCACGCCGCCGAGCCCCTCGCCGAGCCACCAGACGCTCAGCGACCAGGCGACCGAGGCGGCCAGCGCCAGCTTGACCGTAGGCCGCCAGGCGATGCCCAGGGCCAGGAACAGCTGCACCGAGGCGAACGCCGCGTTGGTCCAGCCGGGGTGGGCTTCGGTCAGGCGCGCGGCCCAGGTGATGGGACCGGCGATGAGGGCCGGATTCCCCGGCGCGGTGGCCGCCAGCGTCTGCCCGAACGCCGTGCTGAACATGACTGACTGGACCTGGAGCAGAGCGTCGATCAGCCACAACGCGGCCAGGCCGAGCTGCAGCCAGCGACGCATGTCCAGCGCCCGCCAGCGCCCGGCCAGCCCAGCCTGACCGCCGCGGTGGCGGTCCAGCCAGCCGGCCGCGCTGGCCGGTGCCTGCTCGTCGAGGAGGTAGCTCATCCGGGTCTCCGGTTCCGGTCAGGCGATGCCGTTGTGCGGCGCGGCCACCCGCTCGGCGGCCCGCACCACCTGCCGGTCGGGCGCGTCGATGGCGGTCGGGCCACCGGGGATGGGCACGAACCAGACGTGGATCATGGCCGGGGTGACCCGGTTGACCGAGCCGGCCGGGCAGGCCGGCTGGCCCGGGCCGACCGCGCCGGCCACACCCAGCCCCGCGGTCAGGCACAGGTTGGTGTGCACGTGCCACTGGGTGAGGCAGCCACCTGGCTGCGGGGCCGGCCCGTGCCGCGTGGTGATGTACATGGCCGCCACCAGCACGGCGCCCTTGGGCGTGTTCGCGTACACCAGGGACTGCGGGGCAGCGGCGTTGAGCACTGGGCCGCCGCGCGCCGTGGCCCGGTAATAGCCCGGGTTGAGGTAGTGCACCACCGGCTCGCCCCGCGGGGTGATGGCCCGGTAGCCCGCCGCCTTGGCCGCGGCCAGGCTGCGGTACTTCCTGGCCCCCTGCCAGCTGGTGTCCACGAACCGGACCGCCGCCTGCTGCTGCGCCGCGCTGGGTGTGGCCACGCACGGCGTGGAGCTGGCCATCCGCATCCCGTCCATCATCTGCATGTCCGGGCTCGGCATCCGGATGTCCCCGGCCGGGGTGCTGTTGGCCAGCTTGATCGCGGCCGCCGCCTGGCTGGGCATCCGCATCCCCGGCATCGCCCCCGTGCGGCTGCTCCCGGCGGCGCTGCTCCCGGCGGCGCTGCTCCTGGCCGCGCTGGCCCCGGCCGTGCTCGTCGCGGCCCCGGGCGCGGCCGTGGCCAGGGCCATGCCCAGCAGGGCGGCCGACATGCCCCCGGTGACGGTGGGCGCGGCGATCAGCCGCTGCCGCGGCACCCGCTGGCCGGGCCGGGCCAGCAGCAGCCAGCCGCAGCCGGCGATCA
>DATCUG010000512.1:0-7871 GCA_036567525.1 Streptosporangiaceae bacterium
CGCTGCGCCGCCCGGGCGATCTGCGGTGGGTAGCTGCTGCCCGGTGCTGGCCCCTTGCTGGGCAGTGCCCAGGGAGAGGCGTACAGCACGTCCTTGGCCTGCACCGCCTGCGGTATCCCGGCGTCCTGCAGCAGGGCCGACTCGACGGCGATCTGGGCTGGGTCGCCGAAGGCGTTGCTCGAAGTAACGAACGCGTGCACGAAGTCGAGCTTGATCGCGTCGACGAACCGGGGGTGGCTCGACCCGAACGCGCCGGGCAGGTTCATCGCGCTCAACGGCATGTTGAGCACCGGTGGCTGCCCGCTGATGGTGGAATTCTGGCCCGCGCCAGGTCCCGGCCCGGCCGCGAACAGCGTGGAGACCTGCGCGGCGCGGGCCGGGGCGCCGGGCAGGCCGGTGATCTGGCTTTCCACCGGCCGCACCGCGGCCGTCACGTCGGGCAGGTACGGCCGGTAGGCCGGCTGCACGCAGACCGGGATCCCGGCCTGGCCGCACACCGGAGTGTATGGGATCGGCCGTTCGCTGGCCGCGTTGTGCAGCGCCGGGATGACCGTGCCATAGGAAGTCATCCGGGCGGTGGTGGCCAGTGCGATCGCGGTGACAGCCAGCGCCGCCCCGGCCGCGGTGACCACCGCGGCGGTGTACCGCAGCCGCCGCCCACCCGCGGTCATCGGCAGGCCTAGCACTGCGACCAGGGCCATGGTCACCCCGGCCAGGAGCATCACCCGGGCCATCGGCAGGTCCGGCAGGAACTGGTAGAAGACGCCGGCGTCCTGGCCGTAGTTGCCGTTCGAGTTGGTCGGCAGGATCAGCGCCCAGCCCTGGGCCTCCCGGAAGCCGATCTGCGAGGACATCGCGCAGGCCAGCAGTCCGCCGAACGCGGCTACCGGCGTGGTGAACCGGATGGGGAAATAGGCCCCGGCGGCGAACCCGGCCGCGCTGAACGCGGCCACCCCCACGGCGCCCACCGCGACCGGCCAGTACGGCGGCGCGCCCCACGCGATAGACCGGGCGAGAGCCCAGAACGTCGCGGCCATGAAGACCAGGTAGCTGCCCACGGCCCAGATCGCGGTCGCGGCCCAGGTGGTGAACTGGACGGCGAAGCGCGGCCGGACACTGGTGGTGATCAGGTCGGCCAGGCCGCGCCGGCCGCCCCGCGAGCCCATCCAGGCGGCCACGCCGGCCACGAACGGCGCGAAGTCGATCAGGGAGTGGCCCTGGCCCAGGATGTAGTAGGTGCGCAGGTTCCACAGCGGCGGCAGCGTGGCGGCGATCCGGTAGGAATCGAACCAGAACACCGGGGCGATCAGCGGCAGCACCCACGGCATCGCGTTGCGGCGCAGCTCGACCCGGAGCAGCCGGGCCAGGCCCAGCGGGACGGCCCGCCCGGCCCGCGGCAGCGGCCGCACCGGCACACTGGTGGCCGTCATGACCGCGCCGCCGCCAGCACCGCGCTGTACCCGCGCTCCAGCGGTGCGTCCCCGACGCCGTGCCCCTCGCCCTGGGCAATCAGCTCACCGGGTGTGCCGTGGAAGACGATCTTCCCGCCGTCCATCAGGGTGACCTCGCTGCACGCGGCGGCGACGTCCTCGACCAGGTGGGTGCTGACGATCACGGTGCCGCGCTGGCCGAACTCGCGGAGCAGCGTGCGGAACGCCACCCGCTGCTCCGGGTCCAGCCCGGCGGTCGGCTCATCCAGCAGCAGCAGTTCGGGTTCGTTCACGGTGGCCTGCGCGATGCCGACCCGGCGCAGCATCCCGCCGGACAGCGTGCGCAGCTTGGCCCGGGCCTTGTCACCCAGGCCGACATGCTCGATGGCGGTGGCCACCGCGCGCGGCACCTGCCGGGACGGCATGTCCTTGAGCAGCGCGAAGTACTCGATGAACTCGGCCACCGTGAACCCGGGGTAGTAGCCGAGGTTCTGCGGCAGGTAGCCGAGCCGCCGCCGGATCTCCCGGCGCGGCCCGTAGCTGCCCGGATCGCGGCCGAGCAGCCGCAGCGTGCCCGAACTGGGCGGCAGCACGGTGGCCATCATCCGCAGCAGCGAGGTCTTCCCGGCGCCGTTCGGGCCGAGCAGCCCGAACACCCCCGGGCCGGCCTGCAGGTCCACCCCGGCCACCGCCTGGGTCCGGCCGAACCGCCGGGTCAGCTCGGAGATCTCGACGTTCATGCTGTTCCTCTCGGGATCCGGGTCGCGTACACGGCGATCACGGCACAGCCGGCCGCGACGGCCAGGTAGGGCAGGATCAGCGCGGTGCTGGTGATGGCCGTGGTGAGCTGGCCCGCCGCCACCCGCCCGGCCAGCACGGTGATCATCCAGCCAGCCAGGCCAGCCAGCACGCCCACGTTGGGCGACCGGCTGACCGTCGCGGCGGCCAGGGCCAGCGCACAGACCGCGGTCATCGGCACCAGCCAGCTGAAGGTCACCGCGGCGACGGCCCCTGACGCAGCCGAGGCGACCAGCCCCAGGATGGCGTTAAGGCCAAAAACGGCCAGGCCACGGACCAGCAGCACCATCCGGTCGCTGACCGCCATGCTCTGGGAGAGCTCCCAGGCCGGGTCGAGGCCCGGCCCGTACGCGTACGCGATGCCGGCCGCCGCGATGGGGGGCGCGAGCAGTGCCACCCATGGGGTGCCGGTGCTCCGGGTGAACGCCACCCCGGCCAGCAGCACCACCATGGTGGCCAGCACCCAGCCGAGCAGCAGCGACGGGGTGGTCAGCAGGGCCCGGGCCAGGCCCGGGGAGCGGAGCAGCCGGCTGGCCAGCCGCTCCACCGGCCCCGGCGGGCGGCGCCACACCTCGGCGGCCACGCCGGTCCAGACCCGGTCCAGATCCACGTCCTGGGGGCCGGGACCCGGCTGGCTCCGGTACTTGTCGGTCATGTCATGGCCCCTGGTCATCGCCTGCCTCCCGCCCGGGCCGGCTCGCGCTGCCGCAGCGCGGCCCGCATCAGCTGGCGCACCCGGTGCGCGCGGCTCTTCACCGTGCCCACCGGGACGCCCATCAGCTCAGCTACCTCGTCGACGGGACGGTCCTCCAGGTACATCAGCCGCCAGGTCTCCCGCTGCGGGCCGCCGGCCGGGCCGAGGGCGCTGACCGCGGCGGCCAGCTCGGCCCGCTGGAGCGCCGCTTCGGCCGGGTCAGCCGGCCCAGCCGGGCCGTCAGCGGCACCTGGCAGGTGGCTGTCCGGTCCGGTCAGCGCGGGCAGCGGCAGCCCGGCCGGGCCGCGGCGGCGCAGCCACAGCGCGGCCTGCCGCCGCGCGATGCCCCACGTCCAGCCGGCGACCGAGCCCAGCTCGGGCCGGTACCGGGCCGCGCCGCGCCACACCGCGAGGAACGTCTCCTGGAGCACGTCCTCCACTTCGGCGGCGGGCAGCACCGTGCGCAGCCGGGCGGCCAGCCACGGTGCGTGCCGGCCGAACAGCTCGCGCAGCGCGACGTCGTCCCCGCCAGCCACGGCAGCGATCAGCGCATCGTCGTCCATCGCTTCTCTTTTGCGTCCGGCTGGCTCCAGGTTCACCGGCCGGCCGGATTTTTGCCAGCCGGGACCGGCTTCAGCCGGGCAGCTCCCGCGCGCGCAGCGCCTTCTCGGCCACGTCGCGGCCCTCGATCACGGCCCGCCGGAACGTCGGGTCCAGGCCGTCGGCGGTCAGGACGGCGTCCGTCCGGGCCAGCAGCTCTGGCGAGGCGGCCGAATACGGGAACAGGACCTGGCCGAACACCAGCCGCATCGGGGTGCTGAGCGAAGCCCAGTTCGCGGGCAGCTCGGTGAAGAACCGGTCCGCGTACCCGGCCAGCACCTCAGCGTGCTCGGCCTGGTTGAAGCCCAGCCCGACCTCGAACGCGCCTTCCACGCCCAGCTCGCCGGACTCGGTGACCAGCCGCCACGCGGCCGCCTTGTGCTCGGCGTCCGGTATCGACGCGCGGCAGGCGGCGGCGTGCCGCCGGCCCGCGTCGGTGTCGTCGCGCCGCAGCTCGGCGTCGATCTGCGCGTCACCCGCCCGGCCGGTGCTGGCCAGCCGGCGCAGCAGCGCCCAGCGCAGCTCGGTGTCCACCACCAGGCCCGGCAGCTCGGTGCGGCCGTCCAGCAGGCCCGCCAGCAGGTCGAGCTGAGCGTCGCTGACCGCGGTCCAGCTCAGCAGCTGGGCCCAGGCGAGCTGCCGGTCACTGCCCGGGTCGGCCGCGCGGAGCAGCGGGAGGGCCGCGTCGGCCAGCTGCTGCTTGCCCACCGGAATCCAGCGCGGGTCGCCGGTCATCGTCAGCAGGCGGCCAGTCACCTGATGCAGCACCTGCAGCACCGAGATCGACGGCTCGTGGCCCATCCCCGCCACCAGGATCCGGACGAATGCGGGCAGCGACAGTTCCGCCTGCAGCGCCATGTCCAGCACCGCGCTCCAGCACACCGTGCGGGCCAGCGAGTCGGTGAACTGCCCGATGGACTCGGCCAGGGTGGCCAGCGATCGCGGGTCGAACCGGACGATGGCGTAGCCGAGGTCATCGTCGTTCAGCAGGATCAGGTCCGGCTGTGGCTGGCCGGCCAGCCCGGGCACCACCGTGCGGGGCCCGGTCACGTCCACCGTCACCTGGTGGCGGCGGGTGATCGTGTCGCCCGACCGGTGGTACAGGCCGATCGCGATGTGGTGCGGGCGCAGTGTCGGATGGCTGGCCGGCGCTTCCTGCACGACCGCGAACTCGGTGAACGCACCGTGCTCGTCGACGGTGAAGTCGGGGCGCAGCGTGTTCGGCCCGGCCGTCTCCAGCCATGCCTTGGACCAGTCGGCCAGGTTGCGGCCGGAACTGGCTTCCAGCGCATGGAGCAGGTCGCCCAGCGTGGCGTTGCCCCAGCCGTGCTCCGCGAAGTACGCCTGCACCCCGGTGAAGAACTGGTCCCGGCCGAGGTAGGCGACGAGCTGCTTGAGCACCGACGCGCCCTTGGCGTAGCTGATCCCGTCAAAGTTCGCGATCGCCTCGCCCAGCGTGCGCACGTCGGCCGCCACCGGGTGGGTGGAGGGCTGCTGGTCCTGCATGTAGCCGAGCACCTTCCGCCCGCTGCAGAACGTGGTCCAGGCGCCGGTGAACCGGGTCGCCTCGGCACTGGACAGCGTGGCGCAGTACTCGGCGAACGACTCGTTCAGCCACAGGTCACCCCACCAGCGCATGGTGACCAGGTCGCCGAACCACTGGTGCGACATCTCGTGCAGGATCACCATCGCGCGCAGCTCGTACATGGTGTCGGTGACCTTGGACCGGAACAGGAACTGCTCGGAGATGGTGATGCAGCCGATGTTCTCCATCGCCCCGACGTGGTCGGCCACGAACACCTGGTCGTACTTGGCGTACGGGTAGCGGCCGAACAGACCGGTGAAGTAGTCCAGGCCCTGCCGGGTGATGGTGAGCATGTCGGCTGCCTCGAGGTAGGCGGCCAGCGACTGCCGGCAGGCCAGCCCGAGCGGGATCTGCTGGCCGGCCGGGGTGGTGTGCGTGTCGCGGAGCACGTGGTACTCGCCCGCCACCACCGCGGTCAGGTAGGTGGACATCCGCGGGGTGGCCGGGAAATGCCAGACGGCCGTCCCGTCACCGGCGGGCACCGGCTCCGGGGCCGGCTGGTTGGACAGCACGGTCCACTGCGCGGGCACGGTGACGTGGAAGGTGAACGCCGCCTTCAGGTCGGGCTGCTCGAAGTTGGCGTAGACCTGGCGGGCTTGGGCCGGCTCGAAATGAGTGGCCGTGTACACCCGGCCGTCCGCCGAGTCGACGGTCCGCATCAGCCCGGCCGCGTCGCTGCTGTAGGCGCAGTCCGCCACCACCCGCAACTCGTTGTGCTCGGCCAGGTCAGTGAGCGTGATCCGGCCTGCCGCGTAGACGCTGGCCGGATCGAGCGGTGTGCCATTCAGGGTGATCTCGTGCACGGTCGTGGCGATCAGGTCGGCGTAGCTGGCCGCGCCCGGCCGGGTGCAGCCGAACCGGATCGATGACGCCGAGCGGAACACCTCATCGCCGTGGGTCAGGTCGAGCTGTACGTCGTAGCTGTCCACCCGGAGCAGGGCGGCTCGTTCGGCGGTCTCCTGCTGGGTGATCTCAGCGATCTGCATCAAGGCACGTCCGCTCGTGAGGCATTCAAGGATTGAGACAAATCTATGAGCGCTGTGGTGGTTTTGGTCGTTACCTTACGGACGGCAACCTGTTAGTTACGAGAAGTTGATATAAACCCAAGATCACATCGCTAGGGTGGCGATGTCTTGCTGCGTACCCCGCCATCTCTCCCCGCTCGGTGACGGTTTCTCTCGTTCGCTGCCTGTGAGGCATCCGGAGGACCACATGCGTGCTGGAATCTGGCTGGCCGGCGCCCGCGGGTCGGTTGCCGTGACGACCATCACCGGGGCGCTGGCCCTGCGCGCCGGGCTGGCTGACCCGGTCGGCTGCGTGACCGCTCATCCTGAGCTGGCTGCCACGGGCCTGCCCGACATCGGTGACCTGGTGTTCGGCGGCCACGACGTCAGCACGAGCCCGCTGGCCAAGCGGGCCGAGCAGCTGGCCGCGGCCGGCGTGCTGCCGGACCGCCTGGCCGCCGCGCTCGGCCCCGACCTGGCTGAGGTCGAGGCGGACCTCCGCCCGGCGCCCGACCGCGCTACCCAGGGCCAGGCCGTGGCCGAGATCGCGGCGGACATCACCGAGTTCGCCGGGCGGCACCAGCTCGACCGGGTCGTGGTCGTCAACGTCACCTCGACCGAGCCACCGGCGCGCCCGCATCCCGCGCACGCCAGCCTGGCCGCCCTGGCCGGCGCGCTGGACCGGCCCGGCCCCGTGCTCCCGCCCAGTTCGCTGTACGCCTGCGCCGCGTTCTCGGCCGGCTGCCCGTATGTGGACTTCACCCCGTCCACCGGCGCCCGGCTGCCGGCCCTGGCCGAACTGGCGGGCCAGCGTGGCCTGCCCTACGCCGGCCACGACGGCAAGACCGGGGAGACCCTGCTCAAGTCGGTGCTGGCCCCGATGTTCGCCATGCGCAACCTGGCCGTCCGCTCCTGGTCGGGAATCAACCTGCTCGGCGGCGGGGACGGGGCCAGCCTGGCCGACCCGGCGGCCAACGCCAGCAAGACGGCCAGCAAGCAGCGGGTGCTCGGCGAGACGCTTGGTTACCTGCCGGAGGGCCGCACCCGCATCGACTACGTGGCCGGCCTCGGGGACTTCAAGTCGGCCTGGGACCTGATCACGTTTGACGGTTTCCTCGGCACCGGGATGCGCCTGGAGTTCAGCTGGCACGGCTGTGACTCCGCGCTGGCCGCACCGCTCGTCCTCGACCTGGCCCGGATCACCGCCGCCGCGCACGCGGCCGGGCTGGCGGGCCCACTGACCGCGCTCTCGTTCTTCTTCAAGGATCCACTGGGCGACGTCAGCCACGCGCTGCCCGATCAGTGGCAGGCGCTGCGTGCATTTCTCGCCGGACTGCCTGCCCCGCGCCGGTGACCACGCTCAGCGACCTGGCCGAACTGGTCCGGGCCCCGGCTGCTCGCCACCGCGCTGGCCGCCGGGTACGCGGCCAGCTACGGGTGGCCGCAGTCGCGCGCGATGGCTGAGCCGACGCCGGCCAACCTCCAGGCCGCGGTGGTGGCCGGGATCACCGGCCTGCCCGCCCTGCACGGAGCGCTGCTCGCCCGGTCGGGCGCGCCGGTGACCGCCGCCGCGGTGGCCGCGGCCGCGCCCCTCGGCCGCCGCCTGGCTAGACGGTGGTCACCGACATGAGCCTGCGGTTCGGGTACGGCAGCAACGGGTTTGCCAACCACCGGCTCGACGACGCGCTCGCCGTGCTCGCGGACCTCGGCTACCTGGGCGTGGCCCTGACCCTCGACCACCACCACCTCGACCCGTACGG
>DATCUG010000513.1:0-4765 GCA_036567525.1 Streptosporangiaceae bacterium
CGGCAAGTACAAGCGGGTCCGCTTCAAGGGCATCATCTGTGAGCGGTGTGGCGTCGAGGTCACCCGGGCCAAGGTGCGCCGCGAGCGGATGGGCCACATCGAGCTGGCCGCGCCGGTCACGCACATCTGGTACTTCAAGGGCGTGCCCAGCCGGCTCGGCTACCTGCTCGACCTGGCGCCCAAGGACCTGGAGAAGGTCATCTACTTCGCCGCGTACATGATCACGTACGTGGATGACGAGTCCCGCGGCCGGGACCTGCCGAGCCTCGAGGCCAAGATCTCGGTGGAGCGCGGCCAGCTCGAGCAGCGCCGGGACAGCGACATCGAGGCCCGCCAGGGCAAGCTGGAGAAGGACCTGGCCGAGCTGGAGGCGGCTGGCGCCAAGGGCGACGCCCGGCGCAAGCTGCGGGAGAGCTGCGACCGGGAGTGCCGCCAGATCCGGGACCGCGCGCAGCGCGAGATCGACCGGCTGGAAGAGGTCTGGACCCGGTTCAAGAACCTCAAGGTCCAGGACCTGGAGGGCGACGAGCTGCTGTACCGCGAGATGCGCGACCGGTTCGGCCGCTACTTCCGCGGTGGCATGGGCGCCCAGGCCATCCAGGAGCGGCTGGCCAGCTTCGACCTGGAAGGCGAGGCGGCCAACCTGCGCGAGACCATCCGCAGCGGCAAGGGCCAGCGCAAGGCGCGCGCGCTCAAGCGGCTCAAGGTGGTGTCCGCGTTCCTGTCCACCCGGAACAGCCCGATGGGCATGGTGCTCGACTGCATCCCGGTGATCCCGCCGGACCTGCGGCCGATGGTTCAGCTCGACGGTGGCCGGTTCGCCACCTCCGACCTGAACGACCTGTACCGCCGGGTGATCAACCGGAACAACCGGCTCAAGCGGCTGCTCGACCTCGGCGCACCCGAGATCATCGTGAACAACGAGAAGCGGATGCTGCAGGAGGCCGTGGACTCGCTGTTCGACAACGGCCGCCGCGGCCGGCCGGTGACCGGGCCGGGCAACCGCCCGCTCAAGTCGCTGTCCGACATGCTCAAGGGCAAGCAGGGCCGGTTCCGGCAGAACCTGCTGGGCAAGCGGGTGGACTACTCCGGCCGGAGCGTCATCGTGGTCGGCCCGCAGCTCAAGCTGCACCAGTGCGGCCTGCCCAAGGAGATGGCGGTCGAGCTGTTCAAGCCGTTCGTGATGAAGCGGCTGGTCGACCTGAACCACGCGCAGAACATCAAGTCGGCCAAGCGGATGGTGGAGCGCGCCCGCCCGGTCGTCTGGGACGTGCTGGAAGAGGTCATCACCGAGCACCCGGTGCTGCTCAACCGGGCACCGACGCTGCACCGGCTGGGCATCCAGGCGTTCGAGCCGCAGCTGGTCGAGGGCAAGGCGATCCAGATCCACCCGCTGGTCTGCACCGCGTTCAACGCGGACTTCGACGGCGACCAGATGGCGGTGCACCTGCCGCTGTCCGCCGAGGCGCAGGCCGAGGCGCGGATCCTGATGCTGTCCACCAACAACATCCTCAAGCCGGCCGACGGCAAGCCGGTCACCATGCCCACCCAGGACATGGTGATCGGGATCTACTGCCTGACCCGGGAGGCCAAGGAGGCGCCGGGCCACGGCCGGGCGTTCGCCTCGGTGGCCGAGGCAACCATGGCCTACGACCAGGGTGAGCTGGACCTGCAGGCGGAGATCGAGGTGCGGCTGACCGACTCCACCCCACCGCGCGGGTTCACCCCGCCGGAGGGCTGGACCGAGGGTGCCCCGTTCCGGCTGCAGACCACGCTGGGCCGGTGCTACTTCAACGAGACGCTGCCGGGCAGCTTCCCGTTCGTCAACTACGAGGTTGGCAAGAAGCAGCTGTCCACCATCGTCAACGAGCTGGCCGAGACCTACCCCAAGGTCGAGGTGGCGGCCGCGCTCGACGCGCTCAAGGACGCCGGGTTCCACTGGGCGACCCGGGCCGGCGTGACGATCGCGATCGAGGACGTGGTGGCGCCGCCGAAGAAGGCCGAGATCCTCGAGGCCTACGAGCGGCGCGCGGACAAGGTGCAGCGGGAGTACGAGCGCGGCCTGATCACCGACGACGAGCGCCGTCAGGAGCTCATCGAGATCTGGACGCACGCGACCAACGACGTGGCCAAGGACATGGAGGCCGCATTCCCCGAGACCAACTCGGTGTGGATGATGGTCAACTCCGGCGCCCGTGGTAACCCGATGCAGGTCCGGCAGATCGCCGGCATGCGTGGCCTGGTCTCCAACCCGAAGGGCGAGACCATCCCGCGGCCGATCAAGTCCAGCTTCCGCGAGGGGCTGTCCGTGGTCGAGTACTTCATCTCGACGCACGGCGCCCGCAAGGGCCTGGCCGACACCGCGCTGCGCACCGCCGACTCCGGGTACCTGACCCGGCGCCTGGTGGACGTGGCCCAGGACGTCATCGTCCGGGAAGAAGACTGTGGCACCGACCGGTCGATCGTGATGAAGATCGCCGAGCCGGGCGCCGATGGGACGCTGCGCAAGCTGCCGAACATCGAGAACACCGGGACCGGCCGGACCATCGCCGAGGAGATCGAGGTCGATGGCCAGGTGGTGGCCACGGTGGACCAGGACACCACCGAGGCGCTGATCGAAACCCTGGTCAACGCCGGGGTGGACGCGATCAGGACGTTCAGCGTGCTGGTCTGCGAGGCCAAGATCGGTGTCTGCGCCAAGTGCTACGGGCGGTCGCTGGCCACCGGCAAGCGGGTCGACGTTGGCGAGGCGGTCGGCATCGTGGCCGCCCAGTCGATCGGTGAGCCGGGTACCCAGCTGACCATGCGTACCTTCCACACCGGTGGTGTGGCCGGGCTGGACATCACCCACGGCCTGCCCCGGATCCAGGAGCTGTTCGAGGCCCGGATCCCCAAGGGCATGGCGCCGATCACTGAGGTCGAGGGCCGGGTCAAGATCGAGGAGACCGAGAAGACCCGGAAGATCCTGGTGGTCCCGGACGACGGTGGCGAGGAGATCGCTTACCAGGTGCCGATGCGGTCGCGGCTGATCGTCGCGGACGGGGACCACGTGCACGTCGGCCAGCAGCTGATCCAGGGTGCGGTCAACCCGCACGAGGTGCTGCGCATCCTGGGCTCCCGCGAGGTGCAGCTGCACCTGGTGCACGAGGTCCAGGAGGTGTACCGGTCGCAGGGTGTGTCCATCCACGACAAGCACATCGAGATCATCATCCGGCAGATGCTCAAGCGGGTGAACGTGCTCGAGTCCGGTGACACCGACCTGCTCCCCGGCGAGCTGGTGGAGCGGCCCCGGTTCGAGGAAGTCAACCGGTCCGTGGTGGAGCAGAGCGGCGTGCCAGCCTCCGGCCGGCCGGTGCTCATGGGCATCACCAAGGCGTCGCTGGCCACGGAGTCGTGGCTGTCCGCGGCCTCGTTCCAGGAGACGACCCGGGTGCTCACCGACGCGGCCATCCACGCCAAGTCGGACCCGCTGCTCGGCCTCAAGGAGAACGTGATCATCGGCAAGCTCATCCCGGCCGGTACCGGCATGCCGCGGTACCGGAGCATCCGGGTCGAGCCCACCGACGACGCGCGCTCATCGGTCTACCCGGCCACCGCCTACGAGGAGGCGCCGAGCTACGCGTTCGGCCAGGGCTCCGGCGAGGCGATCCCGCTCGAGGAGTACGACTTCGGTTCGTACAACCGGTAACGGGACTGGCGCTGATCGGGGCGCCCGGCGGCACCTGCCGCCGGGCGCCTTACTGTTTAGACCGTTTCTGCTGGGCAGAGGGTAAAGAAGGTTCAGCCGCCAGATGTAGTGAGGAGCCAGTCATGGGCGCCGAAGACAAGGCAGCGAACAAGGCCGAACAGGTCAAGGGCAAGGTCAAGAAGGGGACCGGCAAGGCGATCAACGACCCGAACATGGAGGCCCGCGGCCGCACCGAGCAGTCCAAGGGCAACCTCAAGCAGGCCGGTGAAAAGGTCAAGGACGCCTTCAAGAAATAACCCTCAGCCAGAAGGACCCGGGGTGCACCAGCCCCCGGGTTTCTTCATACCGAACGCCAGCACCTGCCCCGCGCCATCACCCGCGCGCAGCCGTCGGTGGCCGGGGCCAGGCACCCGCCCCGCGCCATCACCCGCGCGCAGCCGTCGGTGCCGAGTGTGATCATGAAGAACGCGGTGAATTTGTGGTCACCGGCGACCACTTTTTCACCGCGTTGATGGGTTTGGCACCCCGGGGTGCACTCTTGCACCGCGCTGACAGAACGCGCCGCAACGATGGCCACAGCAAGTGGCTGATGAGGCTGGGGTGGTTGCTAGGTCAGTCGGCCGAGGTCGCGGCGGCCAGTGCTCCTACCGTGGCCAGGGCGGTCTCCACGGCCGCGTCGGTGAGCGTGCTGCGCCGGACCCGCTCGTCCAGCGCGCCCAGCGCCACCATCGAGCCGGCGTGCAGCAGGTCAACCGCGGCCCCGCCGCCTAGCACCAGCAGGCTGTCAGCAGCAGAGCGCTGCGCCAGCACCGTGACCCCCGCCTGGGCCAGATGCCGTACCCCCAGCACCCGGGCCACCGTGCAATCCCAGCGGCCCAGCCGCTGCCCGCACAGCCCGATCATCAGCCCCGGCGCACACACCAGCCCCACCCCATACCCCGCACGAGCAAGTGTGACCAGCCAGGCCACCGTGCTCTTCCCCGGCTGATGCGAGCGGCCGCCACCCCGCCTCATGGTTTACCGCACCCGAACCGGTGACGGCCGATTCGCATGGCGTTCAGCCAAGCGAATCCATCC
>DATCUG010000514.1:0-4774 GCA_036567525.1 Streptosporangiaceae bacterium
CGATCACCGGGAACTGGCCGTCTCGCGGGTGGCTGGGCCGGGAGTCGGGGGTCCCGGTGCTTAGGTAGGCATACCGGCCGCCGGTGTAGCCGACCCAGTGCGTGCCGCGGGACCGGGGACCGGACAGGTCCAGGGCGCCGACCCGGCGCGGTTCGGCCGGCCGGCTGAGGTCGAAGATCTCGATCCCGGCCGGTATCTGGCCCGGCGCCTGCACCTGGTAGGCCACCAGCAGCAGGTCGTCGCCGACGGCCAGCGAGTTGGACCGGACCGCGCCATGCGGCAGCCGGGTCTGGGTGAGCAGCCGGGGGGCCCGCGGGTCGGTGACGTCGAGCACGCTGAAGTTGGCCGGCGGCTGCTCGTGAGCCAGGTACAGGTAGCGGCGGCCGCCGCGGTCCAGCACCGCGGTGCCTTCCCCGCAGCGGCCCTGGCCGCCCAGATCGTGCTGGCTCAGGCAGCGCAGCTGGTCCGCAATCATTGTTAAATCATTTCATGGTGATTAGCCTTAATCACCATGAGCGCCCGACCCCGCACGTTAACCATCTTGCTGGCGGCGGCGCCGCTGGCCGTGCTGGCCGCCTGCGGCGGCAGCGGAACGAAGACACCGAGTGCCACCAGCCCGATCGCGATCGGCTACGAGCTGCCGCTCACCGGCACCGTGGCGCTGCCCGGTAAGCAGGAGCAGGAGGGCTGGAACCTCGGGCTCAAGGAGTTCGGGCAGCGCGTCGATGGGCACCGCATCGTCACCTACTTCGAGGACACCAGCGGCAACCCGGCCGTCGCGCTGTCCGACGCCCGCTCGCTGGTGCAGCAGAAGCACATCCAGATCATGGAGGGACCGCTGCTGGCCAGCGAGGACGCCGCGGTGGCCCCCTATCTCGGGGCGGAGCGCATCCCGCTGGACAATCTGGCCCTCTGCTCGTCCTCACAGCTCATCTCGGATGCCCACTACGGCAACGCGCTGAGTTCCGGCTGGCTGTGCGACCAGCCCGACGTGATGGCGGCCGACTACCTCTACAAGGATCTGGGCTACCGGCACGTGACCGTCCTGGCCACCGACTATGCGTTCGGCTGGCTGTCGGTGGGCGGGTTCATCAAGCAGTTCACCCTGCTCGGCGGGAAGATCGACAAGGAGCTGTGGCCGCCGCTGACCGCGACGGACTACGGCCCGTACGTGTCCGCGATCCCGAAGACCACCCAGGCCGTGTTCGCCGAGACGCTCGGCTCCGGCGCGATCGCGTTCACCAAGGCGTACGCCCAGTTCGGCCTGCGCGGGAAGATCCCGCTGTATGGCAACACCACGATGTTCGACTACTCGGTGCTGCCCGGTGAAGTCCCCTCGGCCGTGCTCGGCGACCAGATGGCCGCGCAGTACTGCGACGGCATCAACACCCCGGCCAACAACACATTCACCAGCCTGTTCAAGAAGACCTACCACGTCTTCCCGGGCTACTACGCCGAGGCCGGTTACGTGCACGCCGAACTGGCCGTGGCCGCGTTGCGGCGGCTGCACGGCAACGCCACCGACCCGGCCGCGGTGGCGCGCGCGCTGAAGACCACGCCGATCACCGCGCCACGCGGGCCGGTGCAGCTGAACACGGTGGTGGACGCGCCGATCCAGAACATCTACATCTGCAAGGTGGAGAGCGTGCACGGCACCCTGGAGGACGTGCCGATCAAGACGTACCCGGGCGTGGAGCCGTGGGGCACCCTGCCCTACCACACCTGGCGGCAGGAATTCACCGCCGACTCCACCGGCCGCCCACCCGCGTGACCGCTGCAGCGATGCGGACGGATTGTCAGGATCAGCAGCGCTGCTGCCGTGCTGGCCAATCAGTGTGCAACGTTTGGGCATTATGATGACTGGCGTCAGCCAACGGCCGGGCGTGATTGCCAGCCGACGGCGTTGACCCGCATGATTGCCTCGAGAGGGGTGCGCTGGCGTGGGGGATGTGCAGGGTGGGAGCAGGAAGCGGGCGGTCGGCACCCGGGACCGGATCATGGCGTACCTGGCCCGCGTCGGTGAGGTGAGCGATCACACCGGCAAGGCCAGCACCGTGCTGGCCGCCACCATCGGGTACCCCGGTTCCAGCATCGCGTTCGCGCAGCTGCTGACCGGCATGGAGCGGGCCGGCCTGATCCAGCGGGAGATCCGCGGCAAGCGCACCTACCGGATCATCCCTGGCCCGGCCGCGCCGCCGCCGGGCGCGGTCGCCCCGCCCGGCGCAGCGCCGGATGCGGCCACCCGGACCGCGACACCGCCGGATGCGGCCCCCCGGACCTCACCAGCGGAGTCGGCCCGGTCCACGCCGGAGGCGGCCCAGGCCACGCCGGAGACGGCCCCGCCCACGGCGGAGGCGGCCGGCCCCGGTGGCGTCGACTATGACGAGCTGGCCCGGCGGTTGCTGGTCCAGGTCGTGCGGCGGCTCACCGGGCCGGACACCGGCCGGGTTCCGGCCGGCGGCCCGGCGCCGTCCCAGCCAGGCCAGCCGGAAACCGCGCTCCAGGAGACCGTGGCCAGCCTGGAGCAGAAGCTGGCCAGCGCCACGTCCCGGCAGCGCCGCCTGGCCGAGGAGAACAGCCGGCTGCGCGCCCAGCTCCGCGCGGCCGAGCAGAGCCTGGCCGAGGCCCAGGAGCGGGCGACCGCCGAGGCGCTGGCGGCCCGGTTCGACAGCACCGAGGTGCTGCTGCTGGAGCGGCTGCTGTCCCCGCTGCGGGAGGCGCGCCGCCGGTCCCCGGAGGCCGACGCCGGCTGACCCGGCATGAGTGGCGCTCACCCACCGCACCGGCCCCGGGCGGCTTTCGTCCCTGCTGACGGACAGTTCTTAATGATAATCTCTAATCATGTAGTCCGGAGGGGGCGGCTGGGCCGGAGAAGGGATGCTGGTGGACTCGCAGCAGCTTGGATGGGGCATCGTCGGGCCCGGCCGGATCGCCGCGACGCAGATCGCGCCGGCCATCGCGGCCGCACCGAACAGCGCGCTGATCAGCGTGGTCAGCCGGGACCTGGGCCGGGCCACCGAGTTCGCCAAGGCGCATGGCGCGGCCCAGGCGCTGGACAGCTACCCGGCCATGCTGGCCGACCCGGCCGTGCAGGCGGTGTATATTGCCACGCCCAATGCGCTGCACGCCGGGCAGGTGATAGCGGCGGCCGAGGCGGGCAAGCATGTGCTCTGTGACAAGCCACTCGCGGTGACCGTGCCGGACGCCCGGCGCTGCGTCGAGGAGTGCCGGGCGGCCGGGGTGCGGCTCGGCCTCACCTTCCAGACCCGCAGGCACGACGGCCTGGCCGAAGCGGCCGGCCTGGTGCAGGCCGGCGCCATCGGCAAGGTCATGGTGGCCGAGGTGCAGATGAGCGCCGGGCGGAACCTGCCCGGTGGCTGGCGCACCGACCCGGGCCTGGCCGGCCTGGGCACGATCAACAACATCGGGGTGCATGCGTTCGACGTGCTGCGCTACCTGATCGGCGCGGAGGTCACCGAGGTGGCCGCGCTGGTGGACGCCGAGCCCGGGTTCCAGGTGGACACGACCGCGCTGGTGCTGCTCCGGTTCAGCACCGGCACGCTGGCCTATGTCAACGCGAACCAGTCGGTGCCCAACGCCCGCGACGACATCGTGCTGTACGGCACCGAGGGCCGGGTGCTGGGCCGCAACCTGTCCCGGCCGGGCCGGGACGGCACGCTCAGCATCATCTCCGCGGACGGGACCCGGGAGTTCCCGGCCTCCACCCGGGACGCCTACCAGCGCACGGTGGCGGCGTTCGCCGACGCGGTGCTGGCCGGCCACGACCCGAGCCCATCCGGCGAGGATGGGCTGCGCAGCGTGGAGCTCACCGCCGCCATCGCGCAGGCCATCGAGCAGCGCCGGGTGGTCCCGGTCGGCGGCTGAGCCCGGGTTAGCCCACGGCGCGGAGGGGAGGCCGGACCGGTGCCGGAGTTCATCGCCCAGACCCTGAACGGGCTGACCCTGGCCGGGATCATCTTCCTGGTGTCCAGCGGGTTCACCCTGGTCTTCGGGGTGATGCGGGTCACCAACCTGTCGCACGGCGCGGTCTACTTAGTCGGCGGCTACATCGGCTACTCGGTGATCAACGCCACGCACAACTTCGCCGCTGGGCTGGCGGCCGGCGCGCTGAGCATGGCGGTGCTCGGCTACCTGCTGGAACGCACGCTGATCAGCTGGCTGGGCCGGTCCGAGATGGCCGAACTGCTGGCCACCCTGGGACTCATCTACGTCCTCGACGACCTGTCGCTGGCCATCTGGGGCGGCAGCCCGGTGACCATCAACCTGCCCGGCTTCCTCGGCCGGTCGAGCACGCTGCCGGGCGGGATCGTCTACCCGAACGGCCGCATCCTCATCCTGCTCGTCGCCATCCTGGTCGCGGGCGGCCTGTACTACCTGCTCCAGCGGACCCGGATCGGCGCCATCGTCCGGGCCGGGGTGGACGACCGGGACATGGTCAGCGCGCTGGGCATCAACGTGCGCCGGGTGTTCGCCCTCGTCTTCACGCTGGGCGCGCTGCTGGCCGGCTTCGCCGGCGTGCTCGGCGGCACCGTGCTCGGCCTGTACACCGGCGGCGACAGCGACATCCTGCTGTTCGCGCTGGCCGTGGTCATCGTGGGCGGCCTGGGCAGCTACGAGGGCGCGATCGTGGGCAGCATCATCATCGGCCTGATCGACAACTACGGCACCGCGTACTTCCCGTCGCTGGCCTACTCGGTGCTGTTCATCCCGGTCATCGCCATCCTGCTGGTCCGCCCGCACGGCCTGTTCGGCA
>DATCUG010000515.1:0-9979 GCA_036567525.1 Streptosporangiaceae bacterium
CCGGTCGAGCCGCTGACCGACGACATACCCGAGAACGGCCCGGACGTGCTCCGGGTGCGCATCACCGCGGCCACGGCCCGGGCGTTCTCCCAGCGTGCGCTGCGCATCATCGCCCAGGGCCGCCCGCCGTGCCCGCTCTGCGGCCTGCCGCTGGACACCGAAGGGCACATCTGCCCACGGCAGAACGGCCACCGGGCCGCCGATGGCTGAATCCCGCCGGCTGCGTGGACCCCGCCCCTCCCGTGTGTCCCGCGAATCACGGGAGGAAACCGGGCCACCACCAGATGACCACTCGGCCGCCCTGGAGCTGCTCGCCCAGGGCGACCTGGCGGTGGAAGGGCGGCTGGTCGTCGCGTCCAACGCGACGCTGTACTGCACGATCCGCGGCGGCGGCGCCGAGGCGGCCTGCGTGTACAAGCCGGTGGCCGGGGAGCGGCCGCTATGGGACTTCCCGCACGGCACGCTGGCCGGCCGGGAGGTGGCCGCGTACGCGGTGTCCCGGGCCGCGGGCTGGAACCTGGTGCCGCCGACCGTGTACCGGGACGGGCCGTTCGGGCCGGGCATGTGCCAGCTGTGGATCGACACCGACGCCGCGGTGGACCTGGTCGCGCTGTCCCGGAGCGCGGACAACCAGGCGCTGCGGGACATGGCCGTGTTCGACGCGGTGGTGAACAACGCCGACCGCAAGATCGGCCACCTGCTGCCGGTCAGCGACGGCCGGCTGTACGGCTGCGACCATGGCGTCTGCTTCGGCGAGGAGTACAAGCTGCGCACCGTGCTGTGGCAGTGGCGCGGCCGCAAGCTGCCCGCCCGGGCGCTGCGGGCGCTGGCCCAGCTCAAGGCCGAGCTGGCCACCGGGTCACTGGCCGCCGAGCTGCCGCAGCGGCTCACTGAGGACGAGATCACCGCCACCCGGCAGCGGGTGGACCTGCTGCTGCAAGCGGGGATCCACCCATACCCGCCGGAGGACTGGCCCGCCGTCCCCTGGCCGCCGTATTAAGAGCCGCCGTATTAAGAGCGGCCTGGTTCGCCGGGGTAGCGCCGCCGGCGCAGGTAGCGCTCGAACTCCCGGGCGATCGCGTCCCCGCTGGCTTCCGGCAGGTCGGTCGCGTCCTTGGCCTCTTCCAGGGTGCGCACGTAGTCGGCCACCTCGGTGTCCTGCTCGGCCAGCTCGTCCACGCCGCGCTCCCAGGCCCGGGCCTCCTGCGGCAGGTCGCCCAGCGGCAGCGACGCGTCCAGCACGTCCTCCACGCCGCGTAGCAGCGCCAGCGTGGCCTTGGGGCTGGGCGGCTGGGCCACATAGTGCGGCACGCTGGCCCACAGCGACACGGCCGCGATGCCCGCCTGGGTGCAGGCGTGCTGCAGCACCCCCACGATGCCGGTCGGGCCCTTGTACTCGACCGGCTCGACGTGCAGATCGGCGGCGAGCGCCGGGTCGGAGGCGGCCGCCGCCACCGGCACCGGCCGGGTGTGCGGCGAGTCGGCCAGCAGCGCGCCGAGCAGCACCACCGTCTGCGCCCCCAGGTCGGTAAACGACTGCACCAGCTCGGCGGCGAACGCCCGCCACCGCATGTTGGGCTCGATACCGTGCACCAGGACGACATCCCGGCCCATGTCATCCGGGGTGGCCACGGACAGCCGGGTGGTCGGCCAGACCAGCCGGTCAGTCCGGCCCTCGGACACCTCCATCACCGGCCGGGTCACCTGGAAGTCGTAGTAGTCCTCCGGGTCGATGGCGCCGATCTGGGTGGCCTCCCAGGCCATGCCTAGGTGATCCACCACCCCGCTGGCCGCTTCCCCGGCATCGTTCCACCCCTCGAAGGCGGCGATGATCGCGGGCGAGACGAGCTTACGGACGCCGTTCAGCTCGATCACTCGCCACCCTCCCTTCCGGCCGCCGCCGGCTCGGGTACCAGACTACGTGCCCCGCCACGCTGGCCGGGTGACCTGGGTGGCGACCAGGCCTGCCTGGCATGTCGCCCTAGAATAGGGGGGCCATGACGAACTCCGCCCAGCCGGCCCAGTTCGCGCAGCCGGGCCCGGGCCTGGTTTTCGGCGAGCGGGTGCTGGTCGCGGACGGGGCGATGGGCACGATGCTCCAGGCCAGCGAGATCAGCCTGGATGACTTCGACGGCCACGAGGGCTGCAACGAGATACTGAACGTCACCCGGCCAGATGTGGTCAGCGCGGTGCACCACGGCTACCTGCAGGCCGGCGTGGACTGCATCACGACCAACACGTTCGGGGCAAACCTCGGCAACCTGGGTGAATACGGGCTGTCCGGGCGGATCGCCGAACTGTCCGAGGCGGGCGCCCGGCTGGCCCGGGCGGCGGCCAGCCAGTGGTCCACCCCGGGCCGGCCACGCTGGGTGCTCGGCTCGGTCGGGCCGGGCACCAAGCTGCCCACGCTCGGCCACGTCCGGTTCGCCGAGCTGCGTGACGCCTACCAGGAGAACGTGGCCGGCCTGCTCCGCGGCGGCGTGGACGCGGTCATCATCGAGACGTGCCAGGACCTGCTGCAGGCCAAGGCGGCGGTGATCGGCGCCCGCCGCGCGATGGCGGGCGGCCCGGCGCTGCCGCTGATCGCCCAGGTCACGATCGAGACCACCGGCGCCATGCTGCTCGGCAGCGAGATCGGCGCCGCGCTCACCGCGCTGCAGCCGCTGGGCATCACCATGATCGGGCTGAACTGCGCGACCGGGCCCGGCGAGATGGGCGAGCACCTGCGCTATCTGGCCGGCCACACCAGCCTCCCGCTGTCCTGCATGCCGAACGCCGGCCTGCCCGAACTGACCCCGGACGGCGCGCGGTACCCGCTCAGCCCGGCGCAGCTGGCCGCCGCGCACGACATGTTCAGCACCGAATTCGGCCTGGCTCTGGCCGGCGGCTGCTGCGGTACCACGCCGGAGCATCTGGCTGCGGTGGTGGACCGGGTTCGTGGCCGGCCGGTGCGCCGCCGCCGGCCCCGGCCCGAGCCCGGGGTGGCCTCGCTGTACCAGCACGTCCCGTTCCGCCAGGACACCTCATTCCTGGCCATCGGGGAGCGGACCAACGCCAACGGGTCGAAGGCGTTCCGCGAAGCGCTCACCGCGGGCCGCTATGACGACTGCGTGGAGATCGCCCGGGCGCAGACCCGGGACGGGGCGCACCTGCTCGACGTGTGCGTGGACTACGTCGGCCGGGACGGCCCGGCGGACATGGCCGAGGTGGCGGGCCGGCTGGCCACCGCGGCCACGCTGCCGCTGGTCATCGACTCGACCGAGCCAGAGGTGATCCGCACCGGGCTGGAGCTGCTGGCCGGCCGGGCCGTGGTCAACTCGGTCAACTACGAGGACGGCGACGGGCCCGGCTCGCGGATCGAGCGGGTCATGCCGATGGTGGTGGAGCACGGCGCCGCGGTCATCGCGCTGACCATCGACGAGCAGGGCCAGGCCCGCACGGCCGACTGGAAGGTGGCGGTGGCCACCCGGCTGATCGAGGACCTGACCGGCCGGTGGGGGATGCAGGCCAGCGACATCATCGTGGACTGCCTGACGTTTCCCATCGCCACCGGCCAGGAGGAGACCCGGCGGGACGCGATCGAGACCATCGAGGCCATCCGGCGGGTCAAGCAGCGCTACCCGGACGTGCAGACCACGCTGGGCATCTCGAACGTGTCGTTCGGGCTGAACCCGGCCGCCCGGGCCGTGCTCAACTCGGTGTTCCTGGACGAGTGCGTCCGGGCCGGCCTGGACTCGGCCATCGTGCACGCGTCCCGGATCATGCCGATTGCCCGGATACCGGGGGACCAGCTGCGGGCCGCGCTGGACCTGGTGTACGACCGGCGGCGGCCTGGGTACGACCCGCTGGCCCGGCTGCTCGAGCTGTTCGAGGGGGTGGACGCGGCCGCGGTCAAGGCCAGCCGGGCCGCCGAGCTGGCCGGGCTGCCGCTGTGGGAGCGGCTCAAACGGAGGATCATCGACGGGGAGCGGGCCGGCCTGGAAGCCGACCTGGACCAGGCGCTGGCCGAGCGGCCTGCCCTGGAGATCGTCAACGACGTGCTGCTGGACGGCATGAAGACGGTCGGCGACAGGTTCGCGTCGGGCCAGATGCAGCTGCCGTTCGTGCTGCAGTCGGCCGAGGTGATGAAGGCCGCGGTCGGCCACCTGGAACCGCACATGGAGCGGTCGGCCGAGTCCGGCAAGGGCCGCGTCGTGCTGGCCACGGTCAAGGGCGACGTGCACGACATCGGCAAGAACCTGGTCGACATCATCCTGTCCAACAACGGCTATGACGTGATCAACCTCGGCATCAAGCAGCCCTTGTCGGCCATCGTGGACGCGGCCACCGAGCATCGCGCCGACGTGATCGGCATGTCCGGGCTGCTGGTCAAGTCCACCGTGGTCATGCGGGACAACCTGGCCGAGCTGAACAGCCGCGGGCTGGCCGGCCGGTGGCCGGTGCTGCTCGGCGGGGCCGCGCTGACCCGGGCCTATGTGGAGCAGGACCTGGCCAGCCTGTTCGACGGCCAGGTGCGCTACGCCCGGGACGCGTTCGAAGGGCTCCGGCTGATGGATGCGTTCATGGCGGTGGCCCGCGGCGACGCGGCCGCACTGCCCCCGCTGCGCGAGCGCCGGGTGCGCAGCCGGGCCCGGCTGCAGGTCACCGAGCCTGCCGGCATCCCGGCCCGGTCCGACGTGGCCGACGCGCCGGTGCCGGTCCCGCCGTTCTTCGGCGACCGGGTGATCAAGGGCATCCCGCTGGCCGGCTACGCGGCGTTCCTGGACGAGCGGGCCACGTTCCTGGGCCAGTGGGGGCTCAAGCCAGCCCGCGGCGGCGGCCCGTCCTACGCCGAGCTGGCCGAGACCCAGGGCCGCCCGCGGCTGCGGATGTGGCTGGACCGGGTACAGACCGAGGGACTGCTCACCGCCGGGGTGGTGTACGGCTACTACCCGGCGGTCAGCGACGGCAACGACCTGGTCGTGCTGGATGAGGGCGGGGCGGAGCGGACCCGGTTCAGCTTCCCCCGGCAGCGCCGGGACCGGCACCTGTGCCTGGCCGACTTCTTCCGCGCCCGCGGCTCCGGCCAGCCCGACGTGGTCGCCTTCCAGCTGGTCACCGTGGGCAGCGCGGTCAGTGAGGCGACCGCGGCGCTGTTCGCCAAGGACGCCTACCGGGAGTACCTGGAGCTGCATGGCCTGTCTGTGCAGCTCACCGAGGCGCTGGCCGAGTACTGGCACGCCCGGGTCCGGGCGGAGACCGGGCTGGCCGGGGAGGACCCGGCCGATCTGGACGGCATCCTCAAGGTCGGCTACCGCGGCTGCCGCTACTCGTTCGGCTACCCGGCCTGCCCGGACCTGGCCGACCGGGCCAAGGTGGTCCAGCTGCTCGCGCCGGAACGGATCGGGGTGTCGCTGACCGAGGAGTTCCAGCTCGTCCCCGAGCAGTCCACCGACGCACTCATCGCGTTCCACCCCGAAGCGAGGTATTTCTCGGCGTGAGCGAACTCCAGGCCGTGCTGTTCGACATGGACGGGTTGCTGGTCGACTCCGAGCCGCTGTGGCTCGAGGTGGAGACGGCCATCATGGCCCGGCTGGGCAGCCCCTGGGGGCCAGCCGACCAGGCCCACCTGATCGGCGGGTCGCTGCCCAAGTCCACTGACTATATGCAGCGCAAGGCGGCGCGGCCGGTGGCCCGGGAGGTCCTGGCCGAGTGGCTGACCCAGGGCATGGCCGCGCTGATCCGGGAGCGGGGCCTGCGGCTGATGCCCGGCGCGGCCCGGCTGCTGGCCGGGATCGAGGCGGCCGGGATCCCGTTCGCCCTGGTCACCTCCGCCGAGCGGGAGATCATGGCGGCCACCCTGGACAGCATCGGGGTCCGGTTCCCGGCCACCGTGTGCGCGGCCGACGTGACCAGGAAGAAGCCCGACCCGGAACCCTACCTGCGGGCGGCTGCGCTGCTCGGCGCGGAGCCCGGCCGGTGTGTCGCGCTGGAGGACTCGCCGCCGGGGCTGGCCGCCGCGCACGCGGCCGGGTGCGCGGTCATCGCGGTGCCCAGTGTGCCGCCGCCGCCCGGGCTGGCCCGGCTGATCGTGCCGTCACTGCGCGTCGTCGACGTAGACACGCTGCATCAGGTCGTGGCTGGCCAGGGGCGGGAACCCATGACAGCGACATCGTAATTCGGTCACAAATCAGGTACGACCGCCGTCTAGGTCTGGCGTTAGCCAGGTCAAACGGGAGATCCTCCCGGTAGCAGGCTGTTCAGCCAGGAAATTTACTGTACCCGCATCGGAGTTTGTCCTGATGGCCGCACCACTGGATGTCTCCCCGACTGAGCTTTCTGCCGAGGCGCCAGTCACCGCGGTGGGTGGGAAGAAGATCGAAGGCCGCTCACCCGGCCAGATCGCCTGGATGCGGCTCAAGCGGGACAAAGTAGCCATGGCCGGCGGGATCATCGTGATCTTCCTGATCCTGGTCGCGATCTTCGGGCCGTTCCTGGTGCAGAACCCGACCACGTACCACCTGAACCTGATCAATCCGACGTACAGTCGGCCAAACGGCCCGTGGGGCGGGATAAGCCTCGCGCACCCGCTCGGCGTCGAGCCGGTGACCGGCCGGGACGTGCTGGCCCGGGTGGTCAACGGGGCCCGGGTGTCGCTGCTGATCGCGTTCCTGGCCACCGCGCTGGCCGTGGTCATCGGGGTGATCATGGGCATCATCGCCGGCTACTTCGGCGGCTGGGTAGACTCCATCATCGCCCGGGCGATGGACGTGTTCCTGGCCTTCCCGCTGCTGGTGTTCGCGATCGCGCTGGTCGGCGTCATCCCGTCGTCGGCGTTCGGCCTGAACGGCAACTCGCTGCGGATCGGCCTGCTGGTCTTCGTGATCGGCTTCTTCGCCTGGCCGTACATGGGCCGGATCATCCGCGGCCAGACGCTGTCGCTGCGCGAGCGTGAGTTCGTCGACGCGGCGCGCAGCATGGGCGCCCGCGGCCCGTACATCCTGTTCCGCGAACTGCTGCCCAACCTGGTCGCGCCGATCCTGGTCTACGCCACCCTGCTGATCCCGACCAACATCCTGTTCGAGGCGGCGCTGTCCTACCTCGGGGTGGGCATCATCCCGCCCCAGCCGAGCTGGGGCGGCATGCTGTCCGACGCGGTCAGCAACGGGTACTACTCGATCGACCCGATGTTCATGATCATTCCCGGGCTGGCCATCTTCATCACGGTGATGGCTTTCAACCTGTTCGGCGACGGACTGCGGGATGCCCTGGACCCACGGGGCACCCGGTGACGGTGCTCCACGTTTCGCACAACGAATCACGACAGGAGGCGTTTCATCCCATGAGGAGACGCAGGACCATAGTGCTGCCCGCGCTGGCCGCGGCCGCCGCGCTGGCGCTGGCCGCGTGCGGCGGAAGCAGCGGCGGCAGTGGCGGCGGCGGCTCGTCGTCGGCCGCTGGTTACAACGCTGCGGTCACCAAGGTGGTCAATCCGTCCAACCACAAGGGCGGGACCATCGCGTTCGGCAACAGCAGCACGCCGGACTCAACCGACCCGGGCAACACCTATTACGCCTACATGTGGAACTTCGTGCGGTATTACACGATGCCGCTGATGACCTACAAGTCCTGCCCCGGCAGCTGTGGCCTGCAGGTGGTCCCGGACCTGGCCACCGGTCCCGGGGTGGTCAGCGACAACGGGCTGACCTGGACCTATCACATCCAGCCGGACGTCAAGTTCGAAGACGGCACCACGGTCACCTCGCAGGACGTCAAGTACGCCGTGGAGCGCACGTTCGACCGCGGGAAGTTCCCGCTCGGGCCGGCCTACTTCACGTTCCTGCTGAAGGCACAGAAGCCCGCCTACCCGGGCCCGTACAAGGACCGGTCCAAGAACCTGATGGGCCTCAACGCCATCCAGACGCCGAACCCGACCACGATCGTGTTCCACCTGGCCCAGCCGTTCGCGGACTTCAACTACGTGGTCGCGATCCCGCAGACCTCGCCGGTGCCGCCGAACAAGGACACCGGCACCAACTACCAGCTGCATCCCATCTCGGTCGGCCCGTACAAGTTCCAGAGCTACCAGCTCAACAAGCAGCTGACGCTGGTGCCGAACCCGGAGTGGAAGGCGTCTACCGACCCGAACGCCAAGCAGCTGGCCAGCAAGATCACCATGACCATGAACATGAACGCGAACGACATCGACAACCGGCTGCTGGCCGGCGACCTCAACGTCGACGCGGCGGGCACCGGTGTGCAGGCGGCGGCCCGGGCCAAGATCTTGTCCTCGCCATCGCTGAAGGCCTCGTCCGATGACCCGATCGCCGGGTTCACCTGGTTCGCCGCGCTCAACACCACGCTGAAGCCGCTGAACAACCTGCACTGCCGGATGGCGATCGAGTACGCGGCCAGCAAGACCGGCTACGTGGACGCCTACGGCGGCCCGGTGGCCGGCGGGGCCATCGCGACCTCGGTGCTGCCGCCCAACGTGGTCGGCCACAAGTCGTTCGACCTGTACCACGCGGCCAGCCAGCCCGGCGGCAACGTGGCGGCGGCCAAGCAGCAGCTCAAGCTGTGCGGCCAGCCGAACGGCTTCAGCACCGTGATCACCTACCGCAGCGACCGGCCCAAGGAGGTCGCGGCCGCCCAGTCGATGCAGGCCTCGCTGGCCCGGGTCGGCATCAAGACCACGCTGCACGGCTTCCCGACCGGCACCTACGACGGCAACTTCGCCGGCGTGCCGAAGTACGAGGCCAACCACAACATCGGCATCACGTTCTACGGCTGGGCCCCGGACTGGCCGGACGGCTGGGGATACATGTACTACATCGTGGACGGCAAGGCGATCAGCCCGGCCGGGAACACGAACCTGTCCCAGCTGAACGACCCGAAGGTGAACGACCTGCTGAACAAGATGGCCTCCACCAACAACGCCACAACCCGCAACTCCTACGCCAGCCAGATCGACATGCAGGTGATGAAGGACGCGGCCATCATGCCCGGGGTCTGGGCCAAGTCGCTGCTCTACCGCAGCCCGAACTTGACCAACGTCTATGTCGAGTCGTACTACGGCATGTACAACTACGCCGTGCTCGGCACGAAGTAACAGCCAGAAAGTGAGGATGCTGGTGTCCGGCCCCAACCGGGCCGGGCACCAGCGCCACGCACCGTGATCACATTCATCGTCCGGCGGCTGATCGCTACCGTGTTCCTGCTGATCGTGGTCAGCATGATCACGTTTGCCATCTTCTTCCTGATCCCCCGGCTGGCCGGGCAGAACTCCTACCAGCTGGCCACCCAGTACGTGGGCCGCAACCCGAGCCGGGCCGCGGTGCTGCAAGTCGAGGCCCAGCTCGGACTGGACCATCCGATCTGGCAGCAGTACTGGAACTTCGTCAAGGGCATCGTGGTCGGCGCGCACTACAACAGCGGCACCAGCACCACCTACTGCCCGCCGCCGTGCTTCGGGTACTCGTTCAAGACACAGCAGCCGGTCTGGCCGCAGATGGTCAGCGACCTGCCGGTAACGCTCTCGCTGGCCATCGGGGCGGCCATCATCTGGCTGATCGGCGGGGTGGCCATCGGGGTCATCTCGGCGCTCAAGCGGGGCACCCTGTTCGACCGGTTCTCGATGGGCGTGGCGCTGGCCGGCGTGTCGCTGCCGATCTTCTTCACCGGGCTCATCTCACTGGAACTGTTCAGCTACAAGTGGCCGATCTTCCCGAACGTGCAGTACGTGTCGCTCACCACCAACCCATTCCTGTGGGCCCGCAACCTGGTGCTGCCGTGGATCTGCCTGGCCTTCCTGTACGCCGCGCTGTACGCCCGGCTGACCCGGGCCGGCATGCTGGAGACGATGAACGAGGACTACATCCGCACCGCCCGGGCTAAAGGCCTGCCCGAGCGGACCGTGATCTTCAAGCACGGGCTGCGCGCCGCGCTGACCCCCATCGTGACCATCTTCGGCATGGACCTGGGCCTGCTGCTCGGCGGCGCG
>DATCUG010000516.1:0-10536 GCA_036567525.1 Streptosporangiaceae bacterium
CAGGCGGGCACGACGAGCGTGCCAACCCCGTAGACGTTCGCGGTCCGGCCGAGCAGCGGCACGGCGAGCAGGTTGCCGAGCACCACACCGGCCAGGCAGCCGGCCACCGCAGGGGCCAGCACCTGGCCGGTGTAGGCGGCCACCACCTGGCCGGGGGTGAAGCCGATGCTCTTCAGGATGCCGATCCGGCGGTAGCCCGCCACCACCGCGCCGCTGACCACGTTGGCCACGATCAGCACCGACATGAGCAGGCCGATCACCCCGAACGCGACCAGGAACGGCACGAACGGCCCGATCCGCGACACCTCCGAGGCCTTGACGGTCAGGTAGGACTCGGTGTCGAGGACCGAGCCGGGCGGCAGCGCCCGGCGCACCGCCGCGGTGTCGGCGCGCAGGTCGGCGGCGGTGCCGTTGCTGCGGAACCGGTACAGCAGCTGTGCGGTGGGCACCGCGCCCGGCGCGCGCAGCCGGGCCACCTCGCCGGGCGTCACCCAGCCCGCCGCCGAGTTGGTCACCGAGGTGGCCAGCCCGACCACGGTCAGCACCGGCTGCCCCGGCGCACTGGTAATCGTGATCTTCTGCCCGAGCGGCATGCCGATCTGCATGTCGCTGGCCGGGTTGCTTTCCAGCACGAGCTGGCCCGGGCCCCGGGCCCAGTGCCCGGACTGCAGGGTGACCTGATCGACCGGGCCGCCGGGCCCAGCCCGGCCGGCGAAGGTCAGTGGGGGCAGTTTCCCGGCTGACTTCGGCTGGCCGGGCAGCTCCGCCGCCACGGTCGCTTCCGCGAACGGCCCGGCGGCCCCGGTAACGCCGGGCAGTTCGCGGGTCGCGGCCAGGTCGGCCGGGGTGGCCCGGGACTGGTCCACGACCAGGGCCAGGTGCGCGCCGTGCTGGGCGGCGAACGACTCGTCGAATGGGGCGCTGGAGTCCACCACCAGCGACAGCGCCAGCACGGACGCGGCCGTGGAGATGAGCAGGACCAGGCCGATCACGAACGTCTGCACGCGGCGATGGGTCACCCCGCCGCGGACCGCGCGGAGGACTGGGCTTGCTCTCATTGCCGCACCAGCCGGCTGCCCGTGTCGCTCACCGTCCGGCCGTCCACGATCTGCACCGTCCGGCTGGCGTACTGCACGGCCAGCTCGGGGTTGTGCGTGACCAGGACCAGGGTCTGCCCGGCCCGGTTCAGCTCGCGCAGCAGCGCACCGATCTCCTCGCCGGTCGCGGTGTCCAGCGCCCCGGTCGGCTCGTCGGCCAGCAGCAGCACCGGCCGGTTCACCAGCGACCGGGCGATCGCCACCCGCTGCCGCTCCCCGCCGGACAGCCGGCCAGGGTAGGCGTCCCGGTGCTGCCCGATCCCCAGCGTGCCGAGCAGCTCGATGGCCCGGGCCTGGGCCTGCCCCCGGGACAGCCCGGCCAGCTGAGCTGGCAGCAGCACGTTGTCCAGCACGGTCAGGTCGTCGAGCAGGTTGAAGAACTGGAAGATCATGCCAATCTGCTGCCGCCGGAACCGGGCCAGCGCGGTCTCGCTCAGCCGGTCGATGCGCTGGCCGGCCACAGACACCGTGCCCGCCGTCGGCCGGTCCAGCCCGGCGATCAGGTTCAGCAGGGTGGACTTGCCGCTGCCCGACGGGCCCATCACGGCCACTGCCTCGCCGGGCGCGACCTCCAGGGTGACGCCGTCCACCGCGGGCTGGCCGCCGTTGCCGTAACGCTTGGTTACATCAGTGACCTCGATAAGAGCATCCATGATGCCTCAGGGTCCCGGAGCTGAGCGCTGCGTGACATCCGGCTGGCACCCTGGTTGGGGGTGGTGCTAGGTACCCTGCGGATGGGGAGCCCTGCTGGATACCCGGCGGTACCGCCCGTCCCCTACGGTCAAGTGCAGGAACCCCGTTGGGGGGACGGGGAACGCACCGGAGGATCTGATGGCTGAACGCGGACCGGTGGCTGCCATGCCGCGGGCCGCACCGCAGCGGCGCGGGCTGCTGCTGCGCACCGTGGCGCCCATCGTCTCGGCCGAGACCTGGCTGGCCGTCATCCACCTGATGACCGGCGCGCTCACCGGGGCGGTCGCGCTGGCCGTGGTCGTCGCGCTGACCGTGGTCGGCGTCGCCGCACTGCCGTTCTTCCTGGCCGGCCTGCCGGTGCTGGTCACCATGCTCTGGCTGTGCCTGCGGTTCGCCCGGTTCGAACGGGCCCGGTTCGCGGTGCTGCTCGGCGTGCGGCTGCCTGCCCCGCTTTCGGGGGTTGGCCTGAGCCACGGCGCCAGCCTGCTGCGCCGGCTGTGGCGGCTGATCGGCGACCGGGCCACCCGCCGCCAGTTCGGCTACGCGCTGATCCGCTGCCCGCTCGGCGCCGTCGAGGGGTTCCTCGTCACCGCGGCCTGGTCCCTGGTGCTGGCGCTGCTCGGGCTGCCGTTGTTCAGCTGGCTGCTGCTGCACGAAGAGTGGCATGTCAGCGCGTCGCTGCCGCGGCTCGGGCTGCTGATCGCCGGGGCCGCGCTCGGGCTGTTCCTGCTGCCTGCGCCCGCCCAGCTGACCCGGATGCTGGCCAGCCTGGACATCGCCGTGGCCCGCTACCTGATCGGCCCGGGCGGCAGCACCGACCAGACCGAGCGGATCACCGAACTGGAGCGCAGCCGGGCCCGGGTGGTGGATGCCGCCGAGGCGGAACGCCGCCGGATCGAGCGGGACCTGCACGATGGCGCGCAGCAGCGCCTGGTGTCGCTGGCCATGAACCTGGGCCGGGCCAAGGCCCGGTTCGCCGACGACCCGGACGCGGCCCGGGAGATCATCGACCAGGCGCACACCGAGGCCAAGGAAGCCCTGGCCGAGCTGCGTAACCTGGTCCGCGGGGTGCACCCGCCGGTGCTGACCGACCGCGGCCTGGACGCCGCCATCTCCGGCCTGGCCGCGCTCTGCCCGGTGCCGGTCACGGTTCGCGCCGACACCGGCCCACGCCCCGCAACCACGACGGAGGCCATCGCGTACTTCGTGGTCGCCGAAGCGCTGACCAACGTGGCCAAGCACGCGCACGCCACCCGCGCCGACGTCTCGGTCACCCGGCACGGCGACGTGCTGCGGGTGCTGGTCCGCGACGATGGCATGGGCGGCGCCAACCCGCACGGGCAGGGCCTGTCCGGGCTGGCCGACCGGCTGGCCGGGGTGGACGGGCGGCTGACGGTACGCAGCCCGGACGGCGGCCCGACCGTGATCGAAGCGGAGTTGCCATGCAGGTCGTGATCGCCGAGGACTCGGTCCTGCTCCGCGAGGGGGTGACCCGGCTGCTGGCCGAGGCCGGGCATGACGTGGTGGCGGCGGCCGGGGACGCCGAGGAGTTCCTCCGCGCGGTCGGCAAGTTCGAGCCGGACGCGGTGGTGGTCGACGTGCGGATGCCGCCGACGTTCACCGACGAGGGTCTGCGCGCCGCGCTGGTGGTCCGGCAGCGCTGGCCGCAGGTGGGCGTGCTGGTGCTGTCCCAGTACGTGGAGGAGCGGTACGCCAGCGAACTGCTCTCCAACCGGCCGCACGGCGTCGGCTACCTGCTCAAGGACCGGGTGGCGGACGTGGCCGACTTCCTCGACGCGATGGACCGGGTGGCCGCGGGCGGCAGCGTGCTGGACCCCGAGGTGGTGGCCCAGCTGCTGGCCCGCAGCCGGCACCCGCTGGCCGGGCTGACCGCCCGGGAACGCGAGGTGCTCGCGCTGATGGCCGAGGGCCGGTCCAACGCGGCCATCGCGGCCACGCTGGTGGTCAGCGAGGGCGCGGTGGCCAAGCACATCAACAGCATCTTCGCCAAGCTGCAACTGCCGCCGGCCGACCGGGACCACCGGCGGGTGCTGGCTGTGCTGCGCTACCTGGGAGTGGGATGACGATGGCCAGCACCTCGCTGCCGATGAACCGGGCCCGCCGGACCACGCTGGTCATCGGCGTCCCGCTGGCGGTGGCGCTGATCGCGGCGTGTGTGCCGCTCTGGTCCCGGATGGCGCTGCAGTGGCTGGCCAGCACCGACATGATCGGCTACTCGGTGGCCTTCAGCGCCCCGGTCCGGGGCGGCCAGGTCAAGGTGACCAGCAGCAACGGCGACATGGTGTTCCGCACCTCGGCTACCGCCCGGCGCATCTCGGTCCGCGGCCACCTCAGCAGCAGCCTGGCCCGGCCGGCCTTCAGCCACCCGGACACGGCGACCGGCCTGCACCTCAATTCGGGCTGCCACGTCCCGTTCGGGAACTGCACCATCAACTTCGCCGTCACCGCCCCGGCCGGGCTGCCGGTCACGCTGGACGACGCGTTCGGGAACCTGACCGCTGGTCACCTGTCCGGCCCGGTCAGCCTGTCCGACAACTCCGGCGACATCAGCACCTCCGACCTGGGTGGCCAGATCCACCTGAGCGACCAGTTCGGCAACATCGGCGCCACCCGGCTGCACGGCAGCATCCGGGTGGTCAACAACTCCGGCGACATCAATGTGGCCAGCCTGACCGGCCCGATTCAGCTGAACGACCAGTTCGGCAACATCAACGCACGCCAGCTGGATGGCAGCACGCGGCTGGTGAACAACTCCGGCGACATCAACGTGGCCGGCGCCACCGGGGACACCCGGCTGCAGGACGCGTTCGGCAACGTTGACGTGACCGGCCTGGCCGCGGCCAGCGTGGTGGCGGCCAACAACTCCGGCGACGTCACGCTGCGCTTCGCCACCGTGCCGCGGCAGGTGACCGTGACTGACTCGTTCGGCAACGTCACGCTGATCCTGCCCGCGGGCAGCACCGCCTATCAGGTGCACACGCACAACTCGTTCGGCAGCACGTCGGTGTCGGTGGCCCAGAACCCGGCCTCGGCCCACGTGATCCAGGTGAGCAACAAGTCCGGGGACATCACCATCCGCACCCAGGATTGACCAGTTTCTAGAACACGTTCTAGCCTGTGCGGGTGCTCACCCAGTCGTTCGCTGACGCGCTGCTCGAGGCCGAGAAGATCATCACCGGCGCCCCGCACGTGCAGACCGAGCAGGATCTCGCCGAAGGCTACGACTACCTGGCCGGGCACATCCGCGGCGCGATCCAGCTGGCCTGGGCCTACCAGCGTGACTTCCCCTACTTCGTCGCGTCCACCGGCCCGTACACCAAGATGGGCCTGGACAACCCGGACACCCTGTACTTCCACTCCTACCTGCGCGACGACGCCGAGTACGTGGTCACCGGGCGCCGGGGCAGCACGGCCGACCTGAGCTTCCAGGTGCTGAACGGGGACTACTCGCCGGCCGAGGTGCCGGACAGCCTGACCGCGTTCGATGACCGGGAGATCGAGGTAGCGCCGGACGGGTCGTTCGAGCTGCGCTTCGGCCCGGCCCGGCGCGCCCCGGGCCCGCGGTACATCACGCTCCCGGCCGGGTCGGCCATGCTGCTGGTGCGCGAGGTGTACAGCGACTGGCGGCTGGAGCGGCGCGGCAGCATCCAGATCCACCGGGCCGACCGGGCCGGCGGTGCGCCGCCCGCGGCCGACCCCGCCGCGATGGCCAAGCGGTACCGGGTGGCGGGCAAGATCCTGCTCTCCCGGCTGCGCACGTTCCTGGCCTTCCCGGAGTGGTTCTACCTGAACCTGCCGGTCAACACGCTGACCGAGCCGCGGCCCACGCCGGGCGGGCTGGCCACCCAGTTCTCCTCGGTGGGCCACTACGACCTGGCCGACGACGAGGCGATGCTGGTCACGGTGCCCGCGGCGGGCCACCGCGTCGCGCCTTACCAGGGCATCCAGCTCGGCAGCATGTGGTACATCTCGCTGGATTACATCAATCACCAGACCAGCCTGACCGCCGACCAGGCCCGGGTGGACCGGGACGGCATGCTCCGCTTCGTCATCAGCCAGCAGGACCCGGGCGTCGTGAACTGGCTGGAGCGCACCGGGCACAGCCGGGGTTATGTGCAGCTCCGCTGGCAGCGGCTGACCCGGGAGCTCACCGCGGAGGACGGGCCGTCGGCCGAGGTGCTGAAGGTCAGCGAACTGCCGGACCGGCTGCCGTACTACGAGCAGGCCCGCTGCTCACCCGCGGAGTACGCGGCCCGGATCGCCGCCCGGCAGACCGCCGTGGCCGAGAGAATGCTGGGCTGATGCTGCTCGCGGGCAAGGTGGTCGTGGTCTGCGGGATCGGCCCTGGGCTGGGCCGGGCCATCGCGGTGCAGAGCGCACGGGCCGGTGCGGACGTGGTGCTGGCCGCCCGCACCGAGAGCCGCCTGGAGGAGGTGGCCAAGGAGGTGGCCGCGCTCGGGCGGCGTGCCCTGGCCGTGCCCACCGATATCACCGACGACGACGCGGCGACCGCGCTGGCCGACGCGGCCATGACCGAGTTCGGCCAGGTGGACACGCTGGTGCACAACGCGTTCGCGATCCCGCCGCTGGTCGGCCTGACCGAGGTGGACCTGGACGCGATCCGGACCGCGGTGGACACCAACGTGATCGCCGCGCTGCGGATGGCCCGGCTGTTCACCCCGGCGCTGGCCGCCAGCCAGGGCTCGGTGGTGATGATCAACTCGGCCGTGCTGCGGCATTCCCGGCTGCCCTACGGCGGGTACAAGATGGCCAAGTCGGCGCTGCTGTCGCTGGCCCAGAGCCTGGCCACCGAGCTCGGCCCGCAGGGCATCCGGGTCAACTCGGTCGCGCCCGGCTGGATCTGGGCCGACGTGCTCAAGTGGTACTTCGGCTACCTGGCCGAGCAGCGGGGGGTGACGGCCGGCGAGGTGTACGCGGAGACCGCGGCCACCACCGACCTGCGGCGGCTGCCCGAACCGGACGAGATCGCCGACGCGGTCGTGTTCCTGGCCTCCAGCATGGCCCGGGCCATCACCGGCCAGTGCCTGGACGTGAACTGCGGCGAGTTCCACCATTGACCGGGCCGGAGCGGGACAACGTCGGCACGGTCGCCGACCTGCATATGTCGGCCAGCCGGATCACCGGGCTGACCGACTTCGGCCCGGACGACTACACCGACGGCCTCGAAGTGCTGCTGGAGTCCTACGCCAAGGACGCGGACCTGACCCCGCTGGGCCGGAAGATGAGCCGCGGCATGCTGCGCGGCGGGCTTACCTCGCGGCTGCTCAGCCAGGCCGCCTGGCAGGCCCACCCGGAGCACGCCGGGGTGCGCATCGAGCGGCCCATCTTCGTGACCGGGCTGCCGCGGACCGGCACGACCGCACTGCACCGGCTGCTCACCGCCGACCCGGGGCATCAGGGCCTGGAGATGTGGCTGATCGAGGTGCCGCAGCCACGGCCGCCCCGGGACAGCTGGCCGGCCGACCCGGTGTTCCAGCGGCTGCAGGCGGCGTTCGAGCAGCACCACGTGGCCCACCCCGAGTTCATGGGCGTGCACTACATGGCGGCCGACCAGGTCGAGGAGTGCTGGCAGCTGCTCCGCCAGTCGGTGCGCTCGGTCTCCTACGAGTGCCTGGCCCACCTGCCCGGCTACTCGGCCTGGCTGCGTGACCAGGACTGGACTCCGGCCTACCGCCGGCACCGGCGCAACCTGCAGCTCATCGGGCTGAACGACACCGGCCGCCGCTGGGTGCTGAAGAACCCCAGCCACCTGTTCGCGCTGGACGCGCTGCTCGCGGTGTACCCGGACGCGCTGGTCATCCAGACCCACCGCGACCCGCGGACCGCCATCGCCTCGGTGTGCAGCCTGGCCGCGCACGCCACCGACGGCTGGTCGGGCACGTTCCGCGGCGCGGTGCTCGGCCGGGATCAGCTCGGCCTGTGGGCCCGCGGCCTGGACACGTTCACCGCGGCCCGCGCCCGCTACGACCCGGCCCAGTTCTACGACGTGCAGTACGAGACGTTCACCGCCGACCCGGTCGGCACGGTGGCCGCGATCTACGGCCATTTCGGCCTGCCGCTCAGCGGCGCGGCCGAAGCCGCGATGCGCGCACTGCACGCGGCCAGCACCGCGGGCGACGCCCGCCCGGCGCACCATTACACGCTGGCCGACTTCGGCCTGACCCCCGCCGAGGTGGACGGGAGCTTCGCCGGCCGCTGACCGCCGCGCCGCCCGGACAGCACGGTGGGCGAGACCCGCCGCTGGATCCCGCCCACCGCGCCCCCCAACCAGCTCAGTCCGCTGGTCCCCCCCGAGGTCTACGGGCCGTCTTCCAGCGTGAGCTCGGCCGTCTCGCGCAGCACCCAGCCCACCGGCGTGGCCGCGCTGTCCGCGTACAGCTCCAGGAACATGTCGGCGAGCGCGGTGAGACCTACCACGATCTGCTCCATGGTCGCCGGGCCGCCGTGCGCGGCCAGGCTGGCCAGCCGCCGCGTCACGGCCGCCGGGCGGGGTGCGCCAGCCGTGCCGCGCCACGCCTCGAGCAGATCCAGGGCGAGCCGGTGGCTCGTCGTCTCAACCCCCCACTCAGTCACGCTCAGCATTGTGCTGAACCGCGCACTGAGCAGACGATGCCACATCAGCCAGTCCGCCCTGTCCACGTCGATCCGGTCGCTCGAGCGTGAGCTGGGCTTGCCGCTGTTCACCCGGACCACCCGCCGGGTCGAGCTGACCGAGGCGGGCCGGACGCTGCTCGACGAGGGACGGCGCACGCTGGCCGCGGCCGCCTCGGCCCGGGATGCGGTGCTGGCGTTGCGCGGGCTGCTGCGCGGCTCGCTGGCCGTCGGCGGGATCCCGACGCCCGTGTCGCTGGACCAGGCCGGCCTGCTGGCCCAGTTCCGTGACCGGTACCCGGCTGTGGACATCTGCTACGTCCGGGATACCAGCATGGCCATGATCCCCGAGGTCGAGGCGTCCCGGCTGGACGTCGCGTTCGTATCGCTGCCGCCGCACCGGCTCCCGGACCAGGTACGGGCCATCCCGCTGAGCACCCAGCCGATGATGTTCGTCTGCCGGCCTGGCCACCCGCTGGCTAATCAGCAGCGCGTCACGCTGGACCCACTGGCCGCCATCGTGAGCCGTCACCGGGCCACCCCGGCGGCGCACGCCTTCCTGGCCCTGCTCCCGCAGGCCGTCGCTGCTTCGTGAGGCCCACTGTCGGTAGCGTGCGGCAGGCTTGGGTCATGAGCCTGCCCTTCCCGGAACCGACCGCGCCGGTCGACACCCGCGCCGAGGTCTTCCTCGTCTACCTGGACTACTTCCGCGACCGGCTGGTGAGCAAGCTGGAGTCGCTGCCGGAGGAGGAGTTGCGCCGCAGCCGGCTGCCGTCCGGCTGGACGCCCATCGAGCTGCTCAAGCACCTCAGGTACGTGGAACTGCGCTGGCTGGAATGGGGTTTCGAGGGCCGCGACGTCGGCGACCCGTGGGGCGACCGGCGTGGCGACCGCTGGTACGTCGGCCCGGACGAGACCCTGGCCAGCCTAACCGCACAGCTGGCCACCCAGGCCGCCCGGACCCGGGCCATTGTGACGGCCCACGACCTGGCCGACGCCGGCCAGCCCGGCGAACGCTGGGACGGCGCGCAGCCGGCGTCCCTGGAACGCGTCCTGTTCCACCTGCTCCAGGAGTACGCCCGGCACATCGGCCAGCTCGACATCGTCACCGAACTGGCCACCGGCCAGACCGGCGAGTAGCCGGCCAGGCACGGCGCTAAGGCGTCCCTATCCCGGGGCCGGCCACGCGGCGGCGGCGGCCCGTCCTGCTCGGTGTCCCGGCGCGCACGCCGTGGCGGCCGGTCCTGCTCGGTGGCCTGGCGCGCACGCGGCGGTGGAGTCTTGGCCCGTTCCTGATCCCGGCGCACCCGCCGGGGCGGCCCCGGTTCCTCCCGCCCGGCCGCCGGAGTCCGGGATACCGTCCGGCCGACCTCGTCGCCAACCGAGCCGACCGCCGACCCGGCACCCTCGCCGACCTGCTTCACCGCACCGCCCGCGCCCTCACCGACCTGCTTCACCGCACCGCCGGCGCCCTCACCGACCTCCTCCAGCGCACCGCCGGCGCCCTCACCGACCTCCTCCAGCGCACCGCCCGCGCCCTCACCGACCTCCTCCAGCGCACCGGCGGCACCCTCACCGAGGCGGCTGGCGGCCTCACCCACTCCGCGCGTCAAGTCGCCGAGGATCTGTGGGTTGTCGTCGATCGTCGCCATCACCCGGTCGAGGATCGCGGCTACGTTGTCCAGGCGAACCTTGAGCAGCGCTGCCGCCTCAACGCCCTTGATCTGCAGGGAAACCCGGCCGAGTGACACGTCGGCGCCCACCCGGAGCCGGAGCAGATCAAGAACCTCTGCTTGCAGCGAGACGCGCGCCTGCAGATCGTCGACCTCCAGGCTGATTTCGTCGACTTTGAGAACCGGAACATCCAGCAGAACGTCAGGCTGCTGGTCCACTGCGTCACCGTCGGCGTCGTCCCAGTCCTCGTCGAGCGCCGGGCCGCCCGCGCTGCGGGCACCGTCCGGCCCCGGCGGCTCGGCCCGGAGCTGGTCGCGGTTGGTGTTGGGTGTGCTGTCCGGCATAGCTGATCGTCCCCGTCACGTCAGCGTCCCTCGCGGAGCGCTCACGCATATCCCCTGACCTGCTAGATCTCATCATGGCCGACGACGGTCGGCGC
>DATCUG010000517.1:0-3359 GCA_036567525.1 Streptosporangiaceae bacterium
GGATGTGATCGGCGCGCTGCCCGACGCGATCCGCACGGTCCGGGCGCAGGTGGCCTGACCTGCTCCAGCACGGGCGGCAGGCTGGCAAACTGGGGCGTCATGGACGGTCCCGCGGAAGCAGTCGTTGACCTGGCCGCTATCTCCGGCAACGTGGCCGCACTGCGCAGCCGGATCAGCGGGCCACAGCTGATGGCCGTGGTCAAGGCGGACGGCTACGGGCACGGCATGCTGCCCGCGGCCCGGGCCGCGCTGGCCGGCGGCGCCCAGTGGCTGGGCGTGGTGCACGTGGCCGAGGCCCTGGCGCTGCGCCAGGCAGGCATCACCAGCCGGGTGCTGGCGCTGACCGGCGTGCCCGGCGCGGCGCACGAAGCGGCGGTCCGGGCCGGCGTCGACCTGTCCGCGGACTCGGTGCCGCTGCTGACCGAGATCGCGGCAGCCGCGGCGGCGGCTGGCCAGCCCGCCCGGGTGCACCTCAAGGCCGACACCGGGATGGCCCGGGGCGGCGCGGCACCGGCCGACTGGCCGGCCCTGGTGGCCGCCGCGGTGGCCGCGCAGGCCGCCGGGACCGTCACGATCGCCGGGATATGGTCCCACCTGGCCTGTGCGGACATTCCGGGCCACCCGGCCACCGACGCCCAGCTGGCCAGGTTCACCGAGGCCGTCGACCTGGCCGAGGCGGCGGGTGCCCGGCCCGAGGTGCGCCACCTGGCCAACACGGCGGCCACGCTCACCCGCCCGGACACCTGGTTCGACCTGGTCCGGCCGGGCGGCGCGGTATATGGGCTGGCCACCCTGCCGGGCGGCGCCCCGGGCTGGCTGCGGCCCGCCATGACCGTGCGCACCCGGCTGGTGCTGGCCAAGCAGGTGCCGGCCGGCACCCCGGTGTCCTACGGCCACCGGTACGCCACCCAGGGCGAGAGCACCCTGGGGCTGATCCCGGTCGGCTACGCGGAGGGCATCCCGCGGCACGCGTCCGGTGTGGTCGAAGTGCAGGCCCGGGGCCGGCGCTGGCGGATCGCGGGCACCGTGTGCATGGATCTGTCCGTGCTCGACTTCGCGGCGGAACCCGCCGAGGCCGGGGACGAGGTGGTGCTGTTCGGGCCGGGCGACGCGGGCGAGCCCACCGCCCAGGAGTGGGCGGACGCGCTCGGCACGGTGTCCTACGAGGTCGTGACCAACTTCGCCGGGCTGCTGCCCCGAACCTACTCTGAAGTAGCATATGGCCAGGACCAGCAGCGGGCGGCGGACCCGGTGACCGGGCCGCGAGCCTGAGCACCGGCGGCAGCACGAGGCATGGCCCGGGCGCACGGCAGGAGGTGCGATGGCGACCTGGCGGCGGATCACCGGAGTGGCCGGACTGGCTGCGGGGGCGGTCGCGGCCGGCGCCGGGGCGGTCGTCGCGGCTGAGCGGATCGCGATCGGCCGGGCCCAGCTGCTGCGGGACAATTCAGCCGCGGAGAACTTCGGCGGGCTGCGCGGCCGGGCGCTGACCGTGCTGGCCGACGACGGCGTCCCGCTGCACGTGGAGATCGACGACCCGGCCCCGGACGCGGCCAGCGGCGCCGCCGCTGGCGAGCCGGGCACGCAGGTCACCATCGTGTTCTGCCACGGCTACACGCTGAACCAGGACTGCTGGCACTTCCAGCGTCGTGACCTGCGCGGTCACCGGCTTGTGTTCTGGGACCAGCGGGACCACGGCCGGTCCGGCCGGTCCCCGGGCGGGGCGGTGGCCAGCATCGATCAGCTAGGCGCCGACCTGAACCGGGTGATCGCGGCGGTGGCCCCCGGCGACATGCCGGTCATCCTGGTCGGGCATTCGATGGGCGGGATGACCATCATGGCGCTGGCCGGGCAGCAGCCGGAACTGTTCGGCCCGAAGGTCACCGGGGCGGCGTTCATCTCCACCACCGCGAATGGCCTGGACCGGGGCAGCCCCTGGATGCCCGGGCTGGCCCGGCCGGTGCTGCGCCGGGCCCTGCCGGTGGTGCTGCGCGGCGCGGCCACCGGGTACCGGGCCGTGCTGGTGGAACAGGGCCGCCGGGTGGCCAGCGACGTGTCGTTCCTGAGCACCCGGTTCATCGGCTTCGGCAACCCCGGGGTGAACCCGGCCACGGTCGACTTCCTGGAGCAGATGATCAGGGAGACGCCGATCGAGGTGATCGCGGCGTTCGGCGACGCGTTGTACGCCTGCGACCTGCGCGGCACGCTGGCCACGCTGGGCACGGTGCCGGTGGTCGTGCTGGCCGGTGAGAAGGACCGGCTGATCTCCCCGTCGCTCGGGGTGGAGCTGGCCGCCGGGATCCCGGACGCCGAACTCGTCCTGGTCCCCGGCGCCGGGCACGCCCTTATCCTGGAGGACCCAGAGGTGGTCAACGACGCGATCACCAGACTGATCGCCCGGGCCGGGGACGGCCACGGCGCGCGGGAACGAACCGCCTGACCGGACGCAGCGCGGGAATCTAACCCGGGCGCAGCGCGGGTACCCAGACCCGGCCGCAGCGCGGATACCTGACCGGGCGCCGCGCGGGAAACAACGCAGGGAAACCTTGAGCAGAGAAAGCAGGTGCTGGCCCGTGGCGGGTGACCGCATCGAGGTGCCCACCGCGGCCGACATGCACGAGCTGGGCCGGCGGCTCGGCGCCGTGCTCCGGCCCGGCGACCTGGTGGTGCTCAGCGGCCCGCTGGGCGCCGGGAAGACCACGCTGGTCCAGGGCATCGGGGACGGCCTGCAGGTGCGCGGGCCGGTCACCTCGCCGACGTTCGTGATCGCCCGGGTGCACCCGGCCCTGGCCGGCGGACCGGGCCTGGTGCACGTGGACGCGTACCGGCTGGCCAGCGTGGCCGAAGTGGACGACCTGGACCTGGATGCCTCGCTGGACGAGAGCGTGACCGTGGTCGAGTGGGGTGAGGGCCTGGTCGAGGAGCTGGCCGCGGACCGGCTCGAGGTCAGCATCGAGATGAGCCCGGCGGGCGAGGACGGGGACTGGCGAGCCGTCAGGATGACCGGTATTGGGCAACGCTGGGAGTCCGTTGCGGAATCCGTGAGTTGTGGCCTACCCGTAACGCCCAAGGCCATATAGTTTCGCTCGTCCCCGCACTGCTGCGGCCGGCTCGCCCGCCCGGGCCGGTGTCCGGCAGTGCGTCCCACGTCGTTCTTGAACGGTCTGATCCTTTTCCCGGAGGCGCGCCGTGGCTCAGCAGGGGCCGCAACCCCCGCGCTCCAGCAGGCTGTCCGCACGCAACAGTCCGCGCTGGAATGAAGCCGATTACCCGGACGACAGCGAGGAACCGCCGCCCTGGGCAGGCCTCGCCGTAGACCCGCGCTGGGCCGACGGCCGGCAACGGGACCGGCGGGGGGG
>DATCUG010000518.1:0-2787 GCA_036567525.1 Streptosporangiaceae bacterium
GCGCGAACCGGTCCACCGAGCAGCTCGAAGTGAAGTACACGCTGGCCACCGGCGCCGAAGGGGGGCGCCGCCGACTGGACTGAGGAGGGAGGGAGCGAGGAACGAGCGACCGAGCGACGAGGGAAGCTCGGCGGATCCCAGCCCCCCGGAGGCGCAAAGCAAGCACAGCCTCAGTCCGGGCGCACGATGGTGACTGGTCCGTGGGCGTGGTGCACACAGTAGGTGCTGACCGAGCCGAGCACCGTGTCGGCCAGCCCGCCGTACCCGCGGGAGCCGACCACCAGCAGGTCCGCGTCGGCCGAGGCGTCGACCAGGACCCGGCCCGGCTGGCCCTGGACGACCTGGGTCCGCACCCAGTCCGGCTGGCCGGTGCCGAACACCGCGCCGAGCGCGTCGCGCAGAGCGCCCGCCGAGAGGTGCGCGAAGTCGGTCTCCGGCGTGTTGCCCGGAGCCCAGCCGTAGAACGCCGGGTATCCCCAGGCCGTGATCACCTGGAGTTCCGACGTGGTGAGCTCGGCTTGCCGGGCGGCCCAGCGCAGCGCCTGCACCGACTCCGGTGACCCGTCCACCCCAACCACGATCCGGGACGGGTGGCTGGCCGGCTCGCTCATGGGCACCCCGTTCTGACGATCGTGCCGGCCCGGCCGGCCAGCAGGTCGGTGGCCTCGCCCAGGCAGCCTATGGCGGCCAGGCCGCCAGCCGCGGCGAACCGGCACGCCGCCTCGATCTTCGGCCCCATCGAGCCGGCCGGGAACGCCCCGGCCCGCAGCCGTTTCCGCAGCCAGATCGGCCCGGCGTGGTGGATCGGCCGGGCGTGCGGGGTGCCGTACCCGTCCAGCACCACCGGCACGTCGGTGAGCAGCAGCAGCGCATCCGCGCCGATCGCCTCGGCCAGCAGCGCCGCGGTGAGGTCCTTATCCACCACGGCCTCCACGCCGCGCAGCCCGCCCGGCCCGTCGGCGACCACCGGGATGCCGCCGCCGCCCGCGCAGACCACGATGACGCCCAGGCTGACCAGCAAGTCGATCAGGGCGAGTTCCACCACCGCGGCTGGTTCCGGTGACGGCACCACCCGCCGCCAGCCGGTGCCGTCCTGGCGCATCTGCCAGCCGCGTTCGGCCGCCTGCCGCCGCGCGGTGACCTCGTCGTACACCGGGCCGACGAACTTGGTCGGCGCGCCGAACGCCGGGTCGTCCTGGCTTACCAGGGTCCGGCAGACCAGGCAGGCGGTGCGCCGCTTCGGCTGGGCCCGGTCCATCGCCTGCACCAGCCAGTAGCCGATCATGCCCTGGGTCTGGGCGCCCAGCACGTCGAACGGGTACGGGTGGGACAGCGCCGGGTCATCCGCGCTCTCCGCGGCCAGCACGCCCACCTGTGGCCCGTTGCCGTGGGTGAGGATCAGGTCGTGCTCGGCCAGCAGCGGGGCCAGCGCGGCCGCGGCCTGGGCCACATGGGATTCCTGCACGTCAGAGTCGGGTCGCTCACCGCGTTCCAGCAGCGCGTTCCCCCCGAGCGCGACAACCACCCGCACACGGTGGTCATACCCACTGTTACGGGAAGATCAGCGTTGGGAAGCTCAGCTCTCGCGGCGCCGGTGTACCCAGGTGGCCAGGAAGTAGACCACGGCGAGCACGGCCCAGACGCCGACGACCCACTGCATCTGATCCTCGTGGGCCAGCACGGCCGGAACCCCGGTCAGCGCCGCGCCGACGAACACCCCGGTCCAGTAGCCACGCCTGGTGTCTGGATGGGCCGGGACGGGCCGGTCCGGGGTGGCCTTGGCGGGTTCGGCCGGCTGGGCGGTGCGGGCCGCGCGCTTGCGGGCCCGGCGGGACTGGGTGCCGGCCAGCCGGGCATCCACCCGCTTGTCGATCTCCGCGCCGATCCGCTCGATCAGCCCTTCGGTCACCGCGCCGTCGAAGTCCCGGCCCAGTTCGTGATGCGCCGCTACCGCGGCCGCGATGTCATCCCTGGCGGCCTGATCCATGACCGGACGGTACCTCCGGGCCAGGGTCAGGTCACGGCGACAGGCCGGGCGCTACCAGACGATTCTGGCCCGCGCCGAAGGGGCGCGCCGCCGAACTGGACTGAGGAGCGAGGGAGCGAGGAACGAGCGACTGAGCGACGAGGGAAGGAGGCGGGTCCAGCGCCCCGGAGGCGCAAAGCCAACAGAGTTAGCCGACCCGCAATCGCACCGCCCGCCGGGCGGCGTAAATCACCAGGGCAGCGGCGAGCAGGGCGCCGATGACCACGGCGCGGGCCAGCGAGCCCGGGCCGGGTGAGCGGATCGCGCTGGACAGCAGCACGGTCATCGGCACCACCGCCAGCAACGTGCCCCAGGCGTACCAGAACACGATGTTGATGATCGCGGTGTTGCCGACCGGGGTCTCGGCGCCGACGAACATCTCCGGGGTGAGCGGCGGCCGGAACACGTTGACCAGCGCCCCGGCCACCAGCACCGGGGCGGTCACGGCCAGCAGGGCCAGCGGCCGCGGATCACCGGTAACCAGGCTGGCCGCGACGACCGGGAGCCCGGCCACGGCGAGCAGCAGCGTGGCCGGCACCACCGCGTGCCGCCAGGCCAGCGACCCGAACCGGAACGGGAGCTGGGCCGAGCGGCGCGGGTCGTCGGCGTCCAGCCGGGCCCCTTCGCACAGCCAGGCGGCGGCCAGGTAGCCCAGGATGAGCCCGCAACCCACCGGCAGCAGGGACACCTGCCGGCCGTGGCTGGCCGCCGCGATCAGCCCGACCGCCAGCCAGGCCACCGCGACCGCCGCGGCCAGCCGG
>DATCUG010000519.1:0-2702 GCA_036567525.1 Streptosporangiaceae bacterium
CGGGCCGGAACGCCGCCGCGCGGGACTGCGCGGCCGGCAGCCACAGCGGCCGGCCAGCGGCCAGCGCCCGGCTGAGCTCGGCGCCGAACGGGTCAACCGTCTCCAGCAGCCGGGCCGTCCACGGGTTCTGCTCCGGGCCGCCCACCGCGATCCGCACATCGGGCAGGTTCGAATCCAGGTCGAGGGCGCCGTAGCGCGGGCCGTCCGGCCAGGAACAGGTGGCGGTGACCCCCTGCCCGGCCAGCGCCGCCACCAGGCCAGCGACCGGCCCCCGGCTGAGGTCAAGGAAACCGGGCCCGGGCAGGATGATCTCGGCCACCCCGATGGCGCGCTGCTCGGCCCGGTCCAGCGCGGTCCAGCCGACCCGCGCGGTGGAGCCGGCCGCGAACCACTCGTGCGCCGGGTTGTCCAGGGTGAACGCGTGCTCGGCCACGTCCGCGTCGATGCTGCCGAACGGCCGGCCGACCGCCGTGGTCGCGGTCTGGTAGACCGGCAGCCCGCCGGGCACGTCGGCCGGGAAGCGGACCCGGAGCAGCCGGTCGCGCCCGATCGACCCGTCCACGTGGCTGCGGAACTCCACCGCCTGGCCGCCGTCCCAGAGCAGCGTCTCCTGGGTGACCCGCAGGTCGCCCAGCGTGAACCCGGCCAGCAGCCGGGAACCCAGCGGGCAGCGCTGCGCGGTCACCTTGGCCGGGGCGGCGGCCGACCCGGTGCCCGGGCCCTTGGGCGACAGCAGCCACGGGCCCTCACCCCAGCGCGGGTGAGCGTCGTACTCCTCCTGCAGGATCAGCTCGTTGCCGCCGGGGCGGAGCAGTCCGGCGCCGGCCAGCTTGTCGTGCACCCGGGTCAGCGTGCCGCCCCGGGCCGGGTCGGCCTCGACCAGGAACCGGTCGTTCTCGACCAGCGCGCCGGGCTGCGGCGCCCAGCCGGCCGCCGCCGGCTCGCCGTCGGCCGGGGCAACCCAGTAGGTCCGGTAGCCCACCCCGGGCACGTCCACCGCGCGGAACGTGACCGTCAGCCCGGCCAGGCTGCCGTCCGGGTGCCGCCGCGGGTGCTCGGCCAGGACCGGGACGGCCCCGCTGCCGTCCCGCACCGTGATCCAGGCCGGCCCGGGCGCGGGGAACTCCAGCTCCGCCGTGACCAGGCCGGACCGGGGCCAGGACAGCGTGTTGAACACGACCAGCGCGCGGTCACCCGGACCACTGGCGCCCGGCCCGCTGGGGCCGGCCCCGCGGGTATCAGCCCGGGCGGCCAGCCCGGCGGCCGCGTCCCGGCGCGCCTGGTCGCCGCGCTGCCAGGCTTCCCGCCAGCCGCCCAGCAGGTCCAGGTACACCTGGTCGGATTCGGTGCCGGTGATCGCGTCGTGGTGCGCGCCGAAGACCAGCTGGCGCCAGGCCTTGTCCAGCGACTCGGCCGGGTAGCCCGCGCCGGCCAGCCAGGCCAGCGTGGCCAGCAGCTCACCGTCGCGCACCGCCACCTCGGCCGCCCGCTGAGCCTGCTTGGTGTCGATGTAGGACACGTCCTTGCCCGGGTAGACCGGGTTCATGTCCCGGGTCTGCGGCACCAGCCAGATGTCCCGGCCGGCCGCGTCGGCGCGCACCGCGGCGAAGAACTCGCGCGGGATGGCGGTGACGAACCGGGGCCAGACATACCGCTCGTTCCAGTCCCGGTGGATGGCGGTCACCCAGCGGCTCGGGATGACATGGTCGGCGCCCACCGGGAGCAGCACGTTGCGGGTGGCCGCGACCGGGGCCAGGCCGCGGAACTCGGCCAGCGCCGCCTGCTCCGCCCCGGCCAGGTCGGCCGCCTGGTGGGTGGTCCAGCCGGCCCCGTAGTGGTTGGCCATGTAGCTGGTCAGCAGGCCGCGGCCGTCCGGGGAGAGCCACTGGAACTCGCTGCGCAGCTGCATCCGCAGGTTGTCGCCCACGGTCCGCTGCGGGCCCCACTGGTGGTACGGCCCGCGGGCCCAGGCCGACTCGGCCAGGCCGGCCGCGGCCATCAGCCCCGGGTAGCCGGGGTCGTGGCCGAACACGTCCAGCATCCACGCGGTGCGCGGGTCGCCGCCGATGGCCCGCTGGTAACCGAGGCCGTAGATGGCGTTGCGGATGGTGGACTCGGCCCCGGTCAGGTTGGTGTTGGGCTCGTTGTAGTTGCCGCCGACGATCTCCAGCCGGCCCGCATCGATCAGCGCCCGCAGCTCGGCCCGGTGCTCCGGCCGGGTGTCCAGGTACGGCTTGAGGTAGTCGATCTCGGCCAGCACGAACTTGTAGTCCGGGTCCTCGCGGGCGTGCGCCAGGTGCAGCGCGACCAGCTCGAACGCGGTGCGCACGTCGGGCAGCCGGCCGTCCTCGCCCGGCAGCAGCAGCCGGGACTCGGTGAACTCGCCCTGGGTGTCCCACCAGACCGGGTCGTAGTGGAAGTGGCTGACCATCCACATCGTCCAGCCGGTCTCGGCGACCCGGATCTCAGCCGCCAGCTCAGCCCGCTCCCCGCTACCCTCCGCGACCGCGGTGACCGGCCGGGGGCTGCCCGGCTGGGCCGGCGCGGCGACGTGCACGGCCACCTCGACGGTCCGCTCTCCGCCCGCTTCCGGGAGTTCCATACCGAACGCCAGCGGCGTGCTGACGGCCGCCCCGTCCACCCGGACCTGAATGGGGGTGCCCGCCTGGCCGGGGCTGTCGTTGCGCACCGTGACGCGGATG
>DATCUG010000520.1:0-11550 GCA_036567525.1 Streptosporangiaceae bacterium
CGGCGGGCGGCCGCCCGTAACCGGCCGCCGATTCCCACAGCCGGGCCCCGTCCAGGTGAGCCGCGGCGCCGTGCTCCCGGGCCCAGTCCACCTGCGCCGCCAGCTCAGCCCAGGACGGCTGCTGGCCGCCCAGGTCACGCTGTGGCAGCTCGATGACCAGCGCCGCGGGCGGCTCGGCCACCGCGGCCAGGTCGGCCACCGTGAGCAGCCGGTGCGGCTCGCCCACCGGGCGGCCGGTGAGCTGATGCAGCCGCTGGTAGCCGCGGCCTTCGTGCACGTCGATGTGGCAGTACGGGTGGAACAGCACGCTGCGGCGCTGCCGCTGGTCGGCGTGCACCCGGAGCACCGCCTGCTGGGCCATGGTGCCGCTGGGCAGGAACACCGCGGCCGGCTTGCCGAGCAGCGCCGCGATCCGGCCCTCCAGGTCGGCCACCACGCCGCCGTCGCCGTACCGGTCCGGCACCGTGTCGGCGGGCACCGTGGCCAGCAGGTCGGCCGCCCGGACCGGCCCGTGGTAGTGCAGGAACCGGGTGCACTGGTCGCGCAGGGCGGTCAGTTCCGCCGCGCCGGCCTCCTGGGCACTGGGGTCTTGGCCGCTGGGGTCTTGGTCGGCAGGCATACCGCCATTCTGGTACTGCTGGGGGATGGCCAATCCCGCGGAAGCCGCCCTCGCGGCAGCAGGCATCCGGTACCGGCTGATCAGCCACGGCCCGGTGGGCAGCCTGGCCGAGGCGGCCCGGGCCCGCGGCGTGACCCCGGCCGACGTGGTGAAGACCATGGTGGTCCGGCGCGGGCCGGATGACTTCCTGTTCGTGCTGGTGCCCGGCGACCGGGCCATCTCGTGGCCGAAACTGCGCGCGCTGCTCGGCGTCAGCCGGCTGTCCATGCCGGACGCGGCCACCGCCCAGCAGGCCACCGGTTATGCGCGCGGCACGATCACCCCGTTCGGGTCGGTGCGCAGCTGGCCGGTGCTGGCCGACGAGCGGATCAGCGGCCGGGAGATCACGCTGGGGGCGGGCCAGGCCGGCCTGGCCGCGGCGGTGGACGCGGACGAGGCGGTGCGCGCGCTGGGCGGGACCATGGCCGACCTGAGTGACCCCGAGCCGGCCCGCTGACCGGCCAAGGCTACGTCAGAGCAGGTCGGTTTCGGTGATGCCGGGGCCCTGGCCATCCCGGATGAACCACTCGGTGCCGAACGCGACCGCGAACGCCTCGTCCGGCATGGCCAGGAAGAACGACTGCTCGCTGATCTGGCTGGCGTGCGCCCGCATCGCGCGCCGCTTGACCGCCAGGTACGGCCGGACGTCCACCGCGGCCGTGATGACCGACTCGGGCTGGCCGAACGTGTCCGGATCACGCTCCGGAAACTCGACCCCATCCGCCTCCGGCTGCCCAGCGAACTGCCGGATGCTGCGCTCGACGTGATCCCGGTTGATCGTGCTCTGGAAGACCTTGGGCGTGCCGGCCAGCCCGGCGGCCCGCATGCCCACCCGGTGCACCTGGATGTGGTCCGGGTGCCCGTAGCCGCCGTTGGCGTCGTAACAGGTCAGCACGTCGGCCTGCTCGGCCCGGAGCAGCTCGGCCAGCTTCTGCGCGGCCTCCTCGACCGGGGTGGTCCAGAACGACCCGGGCGCCTCGTTGGCCGGGGTGCCCATCATCCCGGAGTCGCGGTAACCGAGGAACTCCACCCGCTGTGCGCCCAGGATGTCCGCGGACGCCTGGGTCTCGGCCACCCGGCGCTGCCACAGCTCCTCGCCGCCGGCCAGCAGGCCTTCCGGGATCTCACCCTGCTCGCCCCGGGTGGCGATGACCAGCACGACCCGGTGCCCGGCGTCGGCCGCCTTGCGGATCACCCCGCCGCAGGCGATGCACTCGTCGTCCGGGTGGGCGTGGAAGGAAACCAGCGTGGCCATGCCCGCGACGCTACCGGACGGTGCTACCGGACTGGGCCTGACCAGGCGTCCAGGTGGGCGGGCAGGTCGGCCAGCCGGGTGATCACCGCGTCCGGCACGGCGCTGTCGTAGGCGGGCACCGCGCTGTGCGGGATCAGCACCGCCCGCATGCCGGCCCGCTGTGCCCCGTGCACGTCGTCGTAGGGCCGGTCGCCGACGAACACGCAGCTGGCCGGGTCGGTCACGCCGACCGCGGCCATCGCCGCGCGGAATGCCTCCGGGTGCGGTTTGCACCACGGGATCTCGCTGCTGAACACCGCCCCGTCGAACAGGTCGAGCACGTTGTCCCGGCGGAACACCCGCTCGTGCGCGCTGCGCGGCCACATCGTGTTGGACAGCACCCCGGCCTTGATGCCCCGCGCGCGCAGCTCGCCGAGCAGCGGGATCACGTCCGGGTCGGTCAAGGTGTGCGGATCCCAGGCGGTGAAGTACGCCTCCAGGAACGCATCGGTCGGTGTCACCCCGGCCCGATCGAAGACATCGTCCATGGTGGCGCTGCACTGCGACTCATCAGCGAGCTGCCACAACGCCAGCTCAGCGGCCAGGATGGCCGCGGCCACCTCATCGCCACGGCCGGGGAAGTGCGCCGCGCACACCGTGCGCCACACCGCGTGCTGATCCACCGAATGCCAGGGGGTGAGCGTCCCGCCCCAGTCGAAGATCACCGCGCTGATACTCACAGCTGGCATGCTATGCCAGCCGCCGCGCCGGGTCGCGGCAATAACCGCTGGCCGGCCGCGGGCCGGGCTGGTGCCGTTGGGACAACATTCGGGCTGCGTTTCCTTTGGCTCAACCCGGGAATTCGGCCCTTGTCCGTAGGGTCACCAGGCAGAGCCGCCTGGGCTTCACCCCGGGCCGGGAAGAGGAGGATCCATGGCACACCACCCAGGCCGACGGAGGCTGGCTGTGCGCGCCGGCGCCGTCACCGGATGCGCCTCGTTGCTGAGTGTCTTCGCGCTGGCGGGCAGCGCGCCCGTCGGCGCGGCCACCGGGCAGCCGTTAGCGCGGGCCGCGCAGCACGACGCGGGCAGCAATGGCTGCCACCTCGGCCACGGGATCAAGCACGTGGTCCAGATCGGCTTCGACAACGTGCACTTCTTCCGCGACAACCCGGACGTGCCGTCCGACCTGCAGATGATGCCGAACCTGGTGCACTTCTTCGAGAACAACGGGACGTTCCTGTCCAACAGCCACACCCCGCTCATCGCGCACACCGCCGATGACCTGCTGACCACGGCCACCGGCCTGTACGGCGACCGGCACGGCATGCCGGTCAGCAACAGCTACCAGGCCTACAACGCGGACGGCAGCACCGACCCGGCCAGCTCGTTCGCGTACTGGACCGACCCGATCTTCGACACGGCCAAGACCCCGAACGCGGGCCACGACACCAACCCGTCCATGGTGTACTCGGCCACCCCGCCGGCCACCGCCTCGCCCGCGCCGGCCCCGAGCACCACCACGCCCGCGCCCTGGGTGCCGTTCACCCGGGCCGGCTGTGACGTGGGCGACGTGTCCACGGTGAACCAGGTGCTGGAGAACACCTCGGTGGACATCCCGAAGGTGTTCGGCGCCAGCTCGCCCGAGGCACAGCAACTGGCCGCCGACCCGGATTCGTTCAAGGATGCGGAGACCGCGGACTATGTCGGGCTAGCTGTGCACTGCGCCAAGGGCAACGCGTTCTGTGCCCACGCCCAGGCGGTCAAGTACGGCCAGACCACGCCGAGCCACACCGCGGTGCCCGACGTGCTGCCCGACGAGCCGGGCGGCTACACCGGCTATCAGGGCCTGTTCGGCCACAAGTACATCGCGCCGCAGCTCGGCGCGGGCACGCCGAATGTGACCGAGAACGGGTACCAGGTGACCAACGCGGCCGGGAACCTGGTCGACCTGAACGGCAACCAGATCAACGGGGCCTTCCTGACCAACCACCCGGGCTTCCCCGGCTTCGGCCCGATCAACGCCTCGCAGACCCTGGCCTACATGGCTGACCTGCTGGAGAAGGGCGTCCCGGTGGTCAACGGCTACATCGCCGACATCCACGGGAACGAGAACATCCCGGGCCTGTCCGCGTGCGCCGGCGCGCCGTCTGCGCTGGGCAGCGGCGACCCCTGCTACGTGGCCCAGGCGCAGTACTACAACCAGGCGTTCGGCACGTTCTTCAAGCGGCTGGCCGCGGCCGGGATCACGGCGAAGAACACGCTGTTCGTGCTCAGCTCGGACGAGGGTGACCACGAGGCCGGGGCCAACGTGGGCCGCGCGGTGCAGCCCAGCCCGCACGGCTGCGACGGCGCCACGGTGAGCGGCGACACGGTGACCGCCGACGTGCCGTGCAGCTACCCGGCCGGCACGTTCGGCGAGCTGGACGCCAACGTCACCGGGCTGCTGTCCAGCCAGCAGAACAACACCGTCCCGTTCAGCCTGGAGAACGACACCGCGCCGGAGTTCTACGTGACCGGTAATCCGGGGCCGGACGACCCCTCGGTGCGCAGCCTGGAACACGGCGTGGCCAGCATCACCGCGGCCAACCCGTACACCGGGACCACCCAGAAGATCGACAACTACATCGCCAACCCGGCCGAGGAAGCGATCCTGCACATCGTGAACGCCGACCCGGCCCGGACACCGACGTTCGCCATGTTCGCCAAACCCGACTACTACCTGCAGTCCTCGGCCCTGTCCGGGAGCTGCGCCGGGAAGCTGGTGTGCCAGAGCACCGGCTTCGCCTGGGACCACGGCGACTACGCCGCGGAGATCAACACCAACTACGCGGCGTTCGCCGGCCCCGGCGTCAGGCAGCTCGGCCTGGACGGGCCGGCCGCCAGCCAGGGGCCGAGCTCGGCAGGCGCGGACAGCGGCCAGATCGTGGTGTCCGACCAGCATCTGCCCGGGCCGTGGGTGGACGAGACCGACATCCGGCCGACGCTGCTGTACCTGGCCGGGCTGCGTGACGATTACCAGTCCGACGGCCGGGTGATCACCCAGATCCTGGCCCACCCGAACCGGGCGCTCAGCGACCCGGCCGTGACCACCCTGGGGGAGTGCTACAAGCAGCTCAACTCCAGCGTGGGCCAGTTCGGCGCGGCCACCCTGACCGCCTCGACCAACGCGGTGGACAGCACCAGTCCCGGTGATGCCACCTACATCCACACCAACCAGGCGCTGACCGGGCTGGACAAGGTCCGCGACGCGCTCGCCCTCAAGATCAAGGCCGAGCTGTCCGCGGCCGCGTTCAGCGGCACCCCGGTGCCCGGCGCGGGCGCCCAGACCGCCGCCTGCCAGGCCGTCATCAAGGCCGCCCAGCACCTAGCCGCGGCCAGCTAACCCCGGGTCCTGACCGCGTGAATGATTCATTCACGCGGTCAGGACCGCATGGTTGTTTCAGTCATGCGGTTGCCGGTTCCAGGCCAGCGGCAGCGCGTCGATGCCGTAGATGCCTTCGACGTTGCCGAGCTGGACCGGGCCGGCCGGGTGCAGGCCCGGCATCCGGGCGGGCAGGAACGTGAGCGCCTCTTCCAGCTCGGCCCGGGCCAGGTTGGAGCCCAGGCAGAAGTGCGGGCCGGCGCCGAACGTGAGCAGCCGGTCGGCCGGGTCCCGGCTGATGCCGAACTCATCGCCCCCGGTCACGTCGCGGTTGGCCCGCTCGGCGCAGATGGCCACGATCGAGCCGGCCGGGAACGTCACCCCGCGGTGCTCGACCGGCTCCAGGCAGATCCGCGCGGTGAACGGGGTGATCGGCTCGAACCGGAGCACCTCGCTGACCGCGGCGGGCACCAGCCCGCCGTCCCGGGCCAGCGCGGCCCACTGCTCCGGATGGCTGGCGAACAGCCGCATCCCGTGTGACAGCTGGGCCTGGGTGGTGTCCACCCCGCCGGCCACCACGTCGAGCACCAGGTTGACGCACTCGGTGTGGGACAGCCGGTCGCCTTCGGCCTCCGCCGCCAGCAGCGTGCTGATCAGGTCGCCGGACGGCTCGCTGCGCCGCTTCTCCAGCAGCGCCTCGACGTAGTCGTACAGCTCCTGGACCGCCCGCTCGATCCGGATCCGGTCCGGCTCGCTGGCCAGCGCGCGGATGTCGAACTGCCGCTGCACCCAGCTGGACCACTCGTGCAGCTGCGGCGCGTCTTCGGCCGGGGCGCCGAGCACGGCCGCGATGGTCAGCGACGGATACGGCTTGGCGAACGCGGTCACGAACTCGCACTCCGCCGCGCCGCCGAGATCCTGCCACAGCCCGGCCAGGAAGCCGCGCATGGCCGGCCGCCACCGGTCCGCGGCCCGCGGCGTGAACGCCGGGCTGACCAGCCCGCGCAGCCGCCGGTGCCGGTCCCCGGTCAGGTTGAGGATGTTCGCGTCGATCATCTCGCGCAGCCGGCCCCCGGTGACCCCGAACAGGTCGGCGATCTCCCGGCCGGGGAACGCGGTCTGCCGGGCGCGCAGGAAGAACTCGGCAGAGTCCCGGTCCAGCACCACGTAACTCAGCGGGGAGCGGGCCAGCCAGCCCTGCTGCCGCACCGCGGCCAGCCGCTGGTGGTACACCTCGCCGGTCAGCCCGGGCTCGGTGTAGTCGAAAACCGGCAGCTCGAGATCATCTACCACGGGGGACGGCATGCCAGGTCCTTTCCGCCGACTGCCCCGACCTTACGCCGCCGGGCTACTCGCCGGTAGCCACCACCGGGGCAGCTGGGGACAATTGCGACACCAGGCGGGCCAGGCGTGCGTTCCCCCCGGCTGCCTGGTTGACTTACCGGCAACGAATCCGTGCCGAGAAGGGATACCAGCAATGGCCGAGCCGAACGGCACGGTCGCGGTTCGCGACCCGGACGCGCTGCTCAAGGAGATCGAGGCGACCCGGGAGAACCTGGCCCGCACCATCGACGCGCTGGCCGAGCGGGCCAGCCCGGCCAACATCGCGCGCCGGGCCATGGACCGGGCCCGCGAGCAGCTGGACCGCCCGGAGGTGCGGATGTACGGGGGCATCGCCGCCGCGGTGGTGGCCCTCGGCGGCCTCGCGTACCTGGTCCGCCGCCGGTTCCGCTAACCCAACCCGTTTAGCCGAACGCCAGTCCCTCGCCGCGGTACGTCGGCACGGTGGCGGTGACCGCGGCGCCGTCGATCAGGTGCAGCTCGCTGAACCGTTCGCACAGCTCACCGGCTTTGGCGTGGCGGAACCAGACCCGGTCGCCGATGCGCAGCCCGTCGGCGGCCGCGCCGAGCAGCGGGGTCTGCACCTCGCCCGCGCCTTCCTGGGTGTCCAGCCGCAGCCCGGCCGGCCAGAACGGGCGGGGCAGCCGGCTCGGCTGGGCCGGGCCGGACGCGACGAACCCGCCACTGAACGCGGTGACCACGCCGCGCCCGGGCCGGCGCACCACGGGCAGCGCGAACAGCGCCGCCGGGCGGCCGGAGAACGCGCGGTAACTGTCGAACAGAGTGGGCTGGTACAGCCCGGAGCCCGCGCCGATCTCGGTGACGGCGGGCTCGGCCGCGGTGCGCTCGATCGACCCGGTGCCGCCGCCGTTGACGAAGCGCAGCGGGGCCACCTCGCGCACCGCGCTGACGATGGCCGCGCGGCGCGCCGCGAGTTCGGCCGCGGACCGGCCCTGCATGAGGCGGACGGCCAGGCCGTACAGCGGCCGCCCGGCCGGCTGGTCGCCCACCCCGGCGATCTGCGCCTCGTAGGCCATCAGGCCGGCCAGCCGCAGCCCGGGCCGGGCCGCGATGTCCTGGGCCAGCACCACCGCGTCGGCCGGGGTGCGCACCGGGGAGCGGCGCGCGCCCGCCCGGAGCAGCCCGCCCAGGCCGTAGTAGGACGTGTCGATGTCGATGCACACCTGCACCGGGGCCGGGCCGGGCACGGTCGCGGCCGCCTTCTCGATCAGGTCCAGGTGGTCCGGCCCGTCCACCATGAGCGTGATCGCGCTGGCCGCCGCCGGGTAACTGGCCAGCCGGGCCAGCGCGGCCCGGTCGGCCGTCGGGTAGGCGACCACGATGTCGTCGCTGACCCCCTGATCGGCCAGCCACAGCGCTTCCGGCAGGCTGAACGCGAGGATCCCAGCGAACCCGTCCCGCGCCAGCACCTGCCCGAGCAGGGCCCGGCAGCGGACCGACTTGCTGGCCAGCCGGATCGGCTTGCCCGCGGCCCGGCGCGTCATGTCCGCCACGTTGGCCCGCAGCGCGGCCAGGTCCACCACCGCGAACGGGGGCTCCAGGTGCGCGGTCGCGGCGTTGTAACGCTGCAGGCCGTCCAGACCGGGCTGGCCCGGCGGGGCGCCGCCAGGGCTCACTGGGTCTCTTTGGTCAGCGCGGTGTACTCCTCGGCGGTGAGCAGCCCGGCCGGCTCGGCGTCGTCGGCCAGCCTGATCTTGAGCAGCCAGCCCGCGCCGTACGGGTCGGTGTTGACCAGGCCCGGGTCGTCGTCGATCTCCGGGTTGGACTCGATCACCTCACCGTCCACCGGCGAGTAGATATCCGACACCGACTTGGTCGACTCCACCTCGCCGCACGGCTCACCCGCGGTCACCTCGGATCCCGCGGCGGGCACCGAGACGTACACCACGTCGCCGAGGGCCTGCTGGGCGAAGTCGGTGATCCCGACGGACGCGGTGGTGCCCTCGATGGCCACCCACTCGTGCTCCGCCGTGTACATCAGATTTTCCGGGATGCTCATCGAAGGCGCTCCTGTGCGAGTTGGTCGTGCCCGGGGCCCGGGCCGTCCAGGCCAGGCCCGGCGTCAGATCATGTCCGGCTGCTGGTCCGATGGTAGAAGGGCAGCGGGGTCAGCCGGGCGGGCTCGGCGCGACCTCTGATGTCCACGGCCAGCCCGCTGTCCGCGGACTCGGCGGCGCTGGCCGCCTCAGGCTCCAGGTAGGCCATGGCGATCGGCACGCCCAGCGTGGGGGAGGGCGCGCCGCTGGTCACCTCGCCGCACGGCTGGCCGTGCCAGAGCACCGGGTAGCCATGCCGGGGGACCCGCCGGGTGCCGCCCAGCAGGCCGGCCAGCACCCGGCGCGGCGCCGCCCCGGCCGCCGCGGCGAGCGCGTCCCGGCCGACGAAATCACCCGGTTTGCCGAGCTTGACCACCCGGCCCAGGCCCGCGTCGAACGGCGTGATGTCCTGGCCGAGCTCGTTGCCATACAACGGCATGCCCGCCTCCAGCCGGAGGGTGTCCCGCGCGGCCAGCCCGGCCGGCACCAGGCCGGCCCCGGCCCCCGCCTCAGCCAGCGCGGACCAGATGTGCTCCGCATCCGGCGGGCTGGTGAACAACTCGAAACCATCTTCGCCGGTGTAGCCGGTCCGGGCGAGCAGGATGTCCCGGCCGGCCACCGTGGCGGGCTGGCTGGCGTAGTACCGGACCCCGTCCAGCGGGATGCTGGCCAGCGGGCCGAGGATGCCCGCCGCGGCCGGCCCCTGGATGGCGATCAGCGCATACCCGGCCGTCTGGTCGGTCACGTCCGCGTCGTGGGCGGCCGCCCGCTCGGTGAGCGCGGCCAGCACCACCGGGGTGTTGGCCGCGTTCGCCACCACCAGGAAGTCCTCGCCGGCCAGCCGGTAGACGATCAGGTCGTCCAGGATGCCGCCGTCGGCCGCGCAGATCATCGTGTACCGGGCCCGGCCGGGCGGCACCGCGGACAGTTCGCCCACCAGCGCATAGTCCAGGGCAGCGGCCGCGCCCGGGCCGCGCACGCTGATCTCGCCCATGTGGGACAGGTCGAACAGGCCGGCCGCGGAGCGCACGGCCTGGTGCTCGGCGGTCTCGCTGCGGTAGCGCAGCGGCATCAGCCACCCGGCGAAATCGGTCATCGACGCGCCCAGGCGGTCGTGCACGCCGCGCAGCGGCGTCTCCCGCGGCTTGGCGGGATCAGGCGTGGTCATCGGGTCTGCTCCAGGGCCTGCCCGGGATAGGGCCCGGCCAGAATACCGGCTGCGGCCCGCCGGGCCGACCCCCCGGGCCGGCCCCCCGGCGCCCGGGCGGCGCATGCCCGGCTGTGGGGTATGTCACTCAGAGTGACAGGTTTCCTACCCCGGGGAGCGCATTGTCAGCGTCGGCGTGTTCCGCCGCCGTTTAGCCTGGGTATGCACTTTTGCTAGCATCACGGCGCTGGCCACGGCCGGCATCGAACCCCTAGTGGCCCGTCCATAACAGGCCGGGCCCGGTTGGCGGGATCTCGTGTCCCGTCCGGAACCGAGGGGGTTCGACCATGGCGCTCAGCGCCCGGGCGACAGTTCGCCGCCTGTGCACCGTCGCGGCCGTCGTCATCATTGCCATCACACTCGGTAGCGTCCCGGCGGCTGGGCGGGCCAGCCACCCAGGCTCGCGGCCGCACGGCCACACCAGCCACCTGCCACCGGGGATGCGCCCGGCGTCGGTCAGCCCGCGGGGGGCGTTCGGCCGGATTCTCGGCGCGGCGCGGGCGGCCACGGCGGCACAGACCTGTGCCCGCTACGCGACCTCGGCGGGCTGGGCCAACACCGCGGGATCGGCCAGCACGCTGGTGGTGGCCAGCGCCATCTGTGTCGCCGAGTCGGGCGGCCAGCCCACCGTGTACTACTGCAACCAGACCAAGACGGATGGCTACTACCCGCCGGTGAACTGCGCGGGCATGTACGACCGCGGGCTGTGGCAGCTGGACAGCCAGGCCTGGACGTCGATCAGCAACGAGTGCGCGTTCACCGCGAAGTGCAACGCGGACGGGGCGTACGGGATCAGCCAGGGCGGGCTGAGCTTCAGCCCCTGGGCCACCTACACCAGCGGCGTGTACGGGAACTACCTGGGCGCGGCGCAGGCCGCGGTGACCGCGCTGCGGCACGGTACGGTGCCGAGCGCGGTGCCCGGGGTGTGCCTGTCCCGGGTGAGGTACGCGGTCAACGCGGCCGCGGTCATCGCCCGGTGCGGCAGCGGGGCCCGGCGGATGGACTGGCGGATCGCGGGCACGGCCATCCGGGACGGCCGGTTCTGCCTGGCGGTGGCGTCGGACAGCGCCACCGCGAGCGTCCGGCTGCGCCGCTGCAACGGCTCGAAGTACCAGCAGTGGGCGGCGCTGGGCAACGGCCTGCTGCGCAGTGCCCTGGCCGGGCGCTGCCTGCGCGACCCGGGCGGGACGAACGTGCTGGGCACGGCGCTGACCGTGGGCTCGTGCCGCCTGGTCAGCGCGCGTGTCTGGTGGCTGCCGTGAGCCCGGGATTAGGCTCAGCGGACATGGACCTGCTCTCGGACTCCGACATCAGTGCGGAACTCGCCAGCTTGCCGGCCTGGACACGGGCCGGGAGCAGCATCACCTGCACGGTCAAGCTGGCCGATTTCAAGGCCGCCATGCTGTACACCGGCGCGGTGGCCTACGTGGCGGAACAGGCGAATCATCACCCGGACATCCTGATCCAGTGGAACCGGGTGACGCTGACCCTGTCCACCCACTCGGCTGGCGGCCTGACCCAGGCTGACTTCGCACTGGCCCGGAGCATCAGCGCGCTGTCCTGACGCTGACGCCGGGTGCCTGCTGCGCGGCCGGTGCATACCTTCGTCCTGGGCGGCGCCACGCCCCCGGGTAGCGCCGCCCAATGGACGAAGGTCCCCCTCGGCTCGCTCGCGCCTGCGCCGGCCCGG
>DATCUG010000521.1:0-10515 GCA_036567525.1 Streptosporangiaceae bacterium
CCCGTCGGTCAGCGAGCAGGTCTCGATGGCCGAGATCCGTGAGCTGGCCGCGTCCATGCCGGCCGTCGGGCGTTACGTCATCGAACTGCACCGGCGGTTCCGGCACGGCCGGGACGTGAACGAAGCGCTGGTGAACCGGATCGACTCTGGTGGGGTGGGTTCGATGACGGTGCCGCCGCCGCTGGCCCAGGAGGAAGTGCAGGAGCTGTTCTACGCCCGGCGCAACTACTTCCCGTCCCTCGACCTGGCCGCCGAGCAGATCTTCACCCAGGCCGACCTGGCCATCGGCGACCCGGCCACCGGCATCACCGATCTGCTGGCCCGGCAGCACGGCATCCGGGTCACCGACCTGCCCACCGGGGACCAGCCGGTCAAGCGGCGTTACGATAGCGCGGCCCGGGTGCTGGCGCTGTCCCCGCTGCTCAACCCAGGCCAGCGGGCGTTCCAGCTGGCCACCCAGCTGGCCTGGCTCGAGCTGAGCGGGGAGATCGACCAGATCGTGGCCGAGGCCAACCTGTCCAGCGACGAGAGCCGGCTGCTGGCCCGGATCGGCCTGGCCAGCTATTTCGCGGGCGCGCTGGTGCTGCCGTACCGGCCGTTCCTGGCCGCCGCGGAGAGCCTCGGCTACGACATCGAGCTGCTGCAGCAGCGGTTCCGGGTCGGCTACGAGACCGTGTCGCACCGGCTCAGCACGCTGCAGCGGCCCGGGTCGCGCGGCGTGCCGTTCATCTTCGTCCGGGTGGACCGGGCGGGCAACATCTCCAAACGCCAGTCGGCGACCAGCTTCCACTTCTCCCGGGTGGGTGGATCGTGCCCGCTGTGGACGGTGTACGAGGCGTTCGCCCGGCCCACCGAGATCCAGGTCCAGCTAGCCCAGATGCCGGACGGGCGCAGCTACCTGTGGATCGCCCGCACGGTGCACCGGCGCTACGGCGGTCACGGCACGCAGGGCAAGACGTTCGCCATCGGCCTGGGCTGCGACCTGCGGCACGCCCAGCGGCTGGTCTACTCCCGCGGCCTCGACCTGACCAGCCCGTCCTCACTCGTCCCGATCGGCCCGGGCTGCAAGGTGTGCGACCGGGTCAACTGCCCGCAGCGCGCGTTCCCGGCCATCGGCAAGCCGCTGGACGCCAACCCGCAGCACGGCAGCTTCATCCCCTACGCCACCGACGACACCGCCGATCGGCCCGACGGCGCCGAGCCGTAGCCACCGCACTAACCACGATCCGCCCGTGGCGTGGTACAAGGGGGTCAGGTGGAAGGAGAGGTCGCGATGGGTGGGCGAGTGCGCGTAGTTACCGCCGCGGCGGCGGGCAGCGTATTAGTACTGGGCAGTGTGACGGCCGCGGGTGCGGCCACGGCCGGAACGGCTACGGCGGCGCCGGGACAGCGGCACTGCTCGGCGGGGGCGCACACGCTGGCGCCGCCCGGCTCGCATCTGTACCCGGACACCGGCAACGGCGGGTACAGCAGCCTGCACACCGACATCGACCTGGTCTACGACGCGACCAGCAACCAGTTCCTGCCGGGCAACCACGTCACGCTGACCGACCGGGCCACCCAGTGCCTGACCAGCTTCAGCCTGGACTTCGAGCGCCGGTCGGCCAACAAGACGGCCGGCCCGGACATGACGGTCCAGTCGGTCCGGGTGAATGGCCAGCCGGCCAGCTTCACGTTCGTCCAGCCCACCTACCCCGGCGACCCGCACGGGCAGTACGACCCGGATCCGCGGGCGCACGAAGCGTCGCAGGTCAATCCGGTCGGTGGCGCGCAGCACAACCCGCTGCCACCGGCCTGCTCCCCAGAGCTGCTCAGCACCAGCCCGGCCGGGAAGGAGTCGCTGAACGGCACCCAGTGCCCGGCTAACAAGCTGGTCATCACGCCGGGCCAGCCCATCGCCAGCGGCAGCGTGTTCCAGGTCACGGTGGCCTACACCGGCCGTCCCGGCGTGCACAACGACGGCGACGGCACCACCGAGGGGTGGTTCCGCTCCAACCAGCCCGCGGGGGACGGCGGCTTCGTCACCACCGAGCCGGTCGGCACCGAGGACTGGATGCCGCTCAACGACTACCCGAGCGCCAAGCCCACCTACACCGTCAACGACACCGTCAACGCGGGCAAGACCGTGCTGGCCAACGGATTCCTGCTCGGCCAGCAGACCCATCCGGCGGACGCGGAGTTCCCGCACGGCTCGGTGACCTGGCACTGGGCCTCGGCCGCCCCGGTAGCCAGCTACCTGGTCGAAGACAGCGTGGGCAGCTTCGACCTGTCCGCCCGGACCGTGGATGGCATCCGGTTCTACCAGGCCCAGGCCAGCTCGCTGAGCGCGGCCCGGAAGGCCAAGAACCGCGCGATCATGAACATGCAGCCGGACATCACCCGGTTCGAGAGCATGTTCAGCGGGCCGTTCCCGTTCCGCTCAGACGGGGTGGCGGTCGGCCGCCCGCCGGCCTCCTTCGAGGAGGAGATGCAGACGATGATCACCTTCGCGGGCGGCACGATCGACACCGATACGCTCTACCACGAGAACATGCACCAGTGGTGGGGCGACCACGTCACCGAGCACGGCTACACCATGACCTTCTACAAGGAAGGGCTGGCCACGCTGGGTGAGTTCCTGTACGCGGCCCGGCTGGCGCAGGCCAAGGCGGGCGGCCCGGGGACCAGGGCAGGCCGCCGCGCGTTCCAGCACAGCCTGGTCAGCTCGTTCGACAGCAGCTACGCGAGCAAGGACGGGTTCTGGACGGTGGCGCCGTCCAACCCGACCCCGTGGGCGCTGTTCAGCGGCTCGAACACGTATGACCGCCCCGGCATCTCCTACATCGCGCTGCGGCAGATCCTCGGGCACGCCAACTTCACCCGCGCGCTGGCGCAGATCCAGCGGCAGTACGGCGGCCGCTCGATCACCGAGCCGCAACTGGAAGCGGCGTTCGCACGGTGGCTGCCGGACCGCAGCGCGGCCTGCACCAGCCGGCTGGGCCAGTTCTTCCGGCAGTGGTGGGACACCGCCTACCCGAAGGGCGGCGGGGCGAACCGGCCGCGCATCACCGGGCCCGGCCTGGCCGGCCCCGGCTTCTATACCGGGAGTTGCCCCCGCCCCTAACAACGGCACCGTACTGTATGGCCAGCAGCCTATTCAGCCACCGCGGAGGTGCCGGTGCACGGACTGGTTCCGCCGCTGGCCGACTGCTTCAACCCGCGGCCGGAAACCGGCCCGGGCGCACTGGATGCGCAGCCCCCCGGCCAGTTACTAGTCCTCAGCGCACCGCCCGGCCCGGCCGCTGACTGGCCCGGCGGCACCGGCAAGACTCAACTCGCCGTGCACCTGGCGCAGACCTGGTGCCACCGCCGGGCCGACGCGCTGCTGATCTGGGTGACCGCCACCAGCCGGGCCGCCGTGCTGTCCAGCTACGTCCGGGCGTTCGCGGACCGGGCCGGGATGACCCCGGTGGGCGACGGCGAGACGGTGGCGGCCCGGTTCCTGGCCTGGCTGGCCGAGACGAGCCAGCCGTGGCTGGTGGTACTGGACGACGTGGCCGACCCGGACCACCTGGACGGGCTGTGGCCGGCCGGCCCGGCCGGCCAGGTGCTGGTCACCGCGGCCGCCGACGGCGCCGTCCCGGCGGCCCGCAACCCGGCGCTGTTCCCAGTCGGTGCGTTCAGCTCACACGAGGCGCTGACGTACCTGATGGGGCGGCTGTCCGCCGACCCGGACCAGCGGCTCGGCGCGGTGGACCTGGTGCAGGACCTGGGCGGCGACCCGCTGGCCCTGTTCCAGGCCAGCGCGGCCATCGCCAGTTCCGGGCTGACCTGCCGGGACTACCGGGACCTGTTCATCCGGCAGCAGGACAAGCTGGCCCAGGTGTCCGGCGCCCCGCCCGGCGCCAAGCTGGTCACCTGGATGCTCTCGGTGGAGCGCGCGGACCAGCTCGCGCCGGGCGGCGCGGCCCAGTCCTGCCTGGCCCTGGCCGTGTTGCTGGGCGGCTACGGCATCCCGGAACCGGTGTTCGCCGCCCCGGCCGCGGGGGAGTTCATCGCCGGGGCACCTGGCTGGGCGCCCAGGGACGCCCGCGGCCCGCAGGGCGCGCTGCGCGGCCTGGAGCGGACCGGCCTGCTGACCATCGACCCGGCGGGCGGCGGCGCGCGGGTCATCCGGGTGCATCCGGTCGTCCAGGCGGTGGTCCGCACGGCCATGCCCGGCGACGTGCGCGACGAGGCGGCCCGGGCCGCGGCGGACGCGCTGCTGCAGACCTGGCCGGACGAGGACAGCCAGCAGCCGCTGCTGGCCGAGGCGCTGCGGTCCTGCGTGGCCAGCCTGGAGCAGGCCGCGGGTGACGCGCTGTGGGTCGGCGGCTCGCACCAGGTTCTGCTGCGCGCCGGGCAGAGCCTGGACAGCGCGCGGCTGTCCGGCCCGGCGGTGGCGCACTGGAAGCTGGTCGCGTCGGCCAGCGAGCGGGCGCTCGGGCCGGCCCACCCGGATACGCTGCTGGCCACCGGCCAGCTGGCCAGCGCCACGCTGGCCGCCGGGCTGGGTACCGAGGCGGTCGCGCTGTACCAGCAGGCGCTGGACACCCGGCTCAAGGTGCTCGGCCCGGATGATCCGGGCACCCTGGCCGCCCGGGCCGAGTTGGGCGGAGCGCTGCTCACCGCGGGCCAGCCGTTCGAGGCGATCGTGGCCCTGGAAGCCGTGCTGGCCGAGGCGCCCGCAGCGGAACCGGCCGACCTCGGCGTGCTGGACATCCAGGACACGCTGGCCGCCGCGTACCAGACGGCCGGGCGGAACCCGGACGCGATCCGGCTGGCCGCGCGCACGCTGGCCGAGCGGGAGAAGGCGCAGGGGCCCGACCATCCGGCCACGATGAGCACCCGGGCCAGCCTGGCCCGGGCCTGCCTGGCCGTCGGCCGGGTCAAGGAGGCCATCCGGCACTGCCGCCAGGCCTACGACAGCGCGCAGCGGGTGCTCGGCCCGGATGACCCGGGCACGCTCAGCGCGCTCGGCGCGCTGGCCGACGCGTACCACTCGGCCCGCCGCCTCAAGGACGCCGTCCCGCTGTACGAGCAGGTGCTCCGGGACCGGGAACGCATCCAGGGCCCGGACCACCCGGACACCCTGGGCGCCCGCGGCCAGCTGGCCTCGGCCTACCATTCGGCCGGGCGGATGGCCAGCGCGCTAGAACTGTACGAGCGCACCCTGACCGACTGCCGCCGGGTGCTCGGTCCCAGCCACCCGGACACGCTGGCCGGCCAGGCCAACCTGGCCCACGCCTACTACGCCATGGGCCGCCAGGCCGAAGCGACCCGGCTGCTCACCAGCGCGCTGGCCGACTGCGAGCGGCTGCTGCCGGCCGGTGACCCGCTGACCGACGCGATCCGCGACAGCCTGGACGCGGTGTCCCGCGGCTGAGGCCGCGCGCCCGGCGGCGGCAGTGAGCAGGTACTGGCGTTAAGAAAAAGAAATCCCGGATCGCTGCTCAGCCATGGTCATGGCCCGGTCGAGGATGTCGACGGCCCGGTCGACCAGGTCCTTCTCGATGATCAGGGACGGGATGAGCTGGAACCGGTTGTAGTAGTAGCCGCCCTTTTCGAACAGCAGGCCCTCGCGGACGCAGAAGTCGAGCATCCAGGCCGCTTCCTCGGCGGCCGGCTCCTTGGTCGCCCGGTCCCTGACGAACTCCAGGCCGACGAACAGGCCGCGGGCGTCGATCCAGCCCAGGATCGGGTGCCGCTCCTGCAGGCCGCGGAGCTGGTCGGCGAAGTAGCTGCCCACCTCGAAAGCCCGGTCCACCAGGTGCTCGGACTCATACACGTCCAGGGTGGCGTTGGCCGCCGCGCTGGCCAGCGCGCTGGCGGTGAACGTGCCGACGTGCGCGCCGGGGCCCCAGGACGCGGCGATCTCGTCGTCGGCGATGACCGCGGAGATCGGCAGCCCGCTGGCCAGGCCCTTTGAGGTGAGGATCATGTCCGGCACCACGGATTCGTGCTCGCACGCCCACATCCGGCCGGACCGGCCCATGCCCGCCTGGATCTCGTCGTCGATGAGCAGGAAGCCGAACTCGTCGCACAGCTCCCGGATGCCGGCCAGGAAGCCGTCGCCCGGGATGATGTAGCCCGCGCTGGCCTGCATCGGCTCGAGCAGGATGGCGGCCACGTTGGACACGCCCCCGCGGTGCTCGGTGAACGGCGACTCCTTGCCCAGCAGCATCCGCCGGGTGAAGTCCAGGCACGCCTCGGCGCACTGGTCGGGCGGCGCGCCGACCGGGCAGCGGTACGGGTAGGAGAACGGGATCTTGGCGTGCCCGGAGTCGGCCGGCAGCACCGGGTAGTAGAACGCCCACATGCCACCCTTGGCCGTGGCCGCCATCGTCGCGCCGGTGGTGCCGTGGTAGCCGCCGTACGCGGACAGGATCAGTGGCGCGCCGGTGTACCAGCGGGCCAGCCGGATGGCGAGTTCGGCCGCGTCGGCGCCGGTGGTGCCGAACACGACCCGCCGCGGCCGGACCCCGGGGGCCAGCGCGGCCAGCCGGGCGGCCAGCCGTTCCCGCTGGTCGCCGGGCAGGTCGAAGTAGTGCATGAGCTGGCCGGCCTGCTCCGTCACAGCGGCGGTGACGGCCGGGTGGCAGTGCCCGGTGTTGGACACCGAGAACCCGGCCAGCATGTCCACGTACTCCTTGCCGTCGGCGTCCCAGACCAGCGCGCCGCGCCCGCGCACGATCGCGGGCGGGCAGTCGAACAGCGCGAAGCCGACCTGGCCGGTCGACTCGTGCCGGACCTGCTCGCGCAGGATCTCCTGGCTGGCCGGCCCGTAGCCGGAGCGCTCCACGCGCGCCAGCAGTTGCTCTGGGCTAGCGTGCATCCGCTCGCGCTGGCTGATGAGCCGATGGCTGAACGCCCGCTGATCCAACTGACTCTCCCTTAAGCCGGTGTGGTGGGTGCGGACTGTCCGGCTCAGCCGGACGGGAGCTGGTAGTGCCGGACGCCGCGCTTGCCGTCGAGTTCGAGCACCGCGCCCCGCAGGATGCCGTCGCCGTACTCACTGCCCGGGTTGATGGACAGCGTGCCGCCGAGCCGGACCGCGCCGCGGGACTCATGGATGTGCCCATGCAGGCCAAGCATGGGCTGATGCCGCTCCAGTACCCGGCGGACGCCCTCCGAACCGACCGACTGCATCACCATGGCGCCGCCCTTGACGACCGGCTTGAGTGACTCGTCCAGGGCCGGTGCCTTGTCGATGGACGTGCGGGCGGGCGGCACGTGCAGGTTGAACACGGCCCGCCCGGGCCGGTCCACCCGGCTGGCCTGCTTCTCGATGCGCCGCTCGATCTCGTCGTCGTCCAGCTCACGCGGGGTGTGCCAGGGCGTCGGGTTGGAGTAGCCGAAGGAGATCATCTGGATGCCCTCGCCCAGGTCGAGCAGGCTGTCCTCGGTCTCGGTCAGCACCGGGGAGTCGCGCAGCAACTGCTGCAGCTCGGGCGGGTCGTCGTTGCCGGTCATCGCGTACAGCCGGATGCCGGTGCCGGCCAGCCGCTGCTCGGCCAGGTCCAGCCATCTTGTCAGGGTCTGCCGCATCAGCGTGAGGAACACCTGCTCGACCGCCGCCGGCTGGTCCCAGGTGGCGTCCAGTTCCTCATCGGTGGTGCGGTACGGGTAGAAGCCCATGTCCCGGATCCGGGTCTCGGCCTCTTGAGTTTCCTCCGGGGTGAGCACCCGGTCGCCGGAGAACTGGCGGACCACGAAGCCGCCGCGCGGGTGGGCCACCACCGGGACGACCGCCTTGCCGGACACGTCGCCGCCCAGGATCAGCGTGTCCACGTCGTAGAACTTGGCCGCGTTGAGGAACTTCCGCCAGCACACCTCGGAGCCGTGGATGTCGGTGGCGAAGTAGATCCGCATCGTCACCGGGTGACCTCCTCGGGTAGCTGGTACCAGCGCTTCCGGCGGCCTACCTTGGCCCGCGCTTTCCAGCCCATCGTTTTGGGTGCGTCGGTCAGGGCCTGGCTGAGCTGGGAGATCCGGGCCGCGATCCGGTCCCGGTCGGCGGGCGTGCTGACCAGTTCGGGGAGCAGGCCGGCGCACGCGGCCAGGTTGTCGGTCAGCGTGGTGTACAGCCCCCAGTCCGCGCCGCACCGGTCGGTGATGGGGGCCAGGTTGAGCAGGCCGGGGCCGTCCTGGCGGGCCGGCTGGTGATCCCAGAGCAGCATGGCCGTGTCGGACAGGTCCTTCTGGTTGACCTCGGCGATCTGCAGCTTGGTCAGCAGCAGTTCGGCCGCGGCCAGGGTTTCTGGTTCGGCTTCCAGACGGCGGCCCAGGTCGAGGGTGTGCGACATCTCGAACGTGTCCAGGAACACGTCCACCTGCCAGCCGTCCGGGGCGTGGTAGAGCAGCCGCCGGGCGCCGTGCGTGGCGTTGAACACCCGCTCCGGTTCGAAGCCGGTTTCTTCCAGCAGGGAACGCAGCGCGCGGGACTGCTTCTTGTGCGCGACCAGGTCGATGTCCGGGTAGCTGCGGCCGAGCGCCGCCCGGGCCGGCGGCGAGCCACGCAGAAAGATGGCTACGCCGCCGACCAGCCGGACCGGGATGGAGCGGGCCGCGGCCGTGGCCACGATGGCCCGGCCGGCCGCCACCATGTCTGGTTCGGTTGCGTCCGGTGCTTTCACTCGGGCGGGATCTCGGCGAATGTCTGGCCGAGCTGCATGCCCTGGCTGCGCCGGTACAGCCGGACACCGACGTAGTAGATGATGCCGATCAGCGGGGCGGTGAACGCCTCGGCCATCGGCTTGAAGCCCAGCGTGCCGCCGAATCCGGTGTGGAACGCCACGTAGATCACGAAGATCCAGGCGATGGCGGAGATCGCCGCGACCACGGTGATCACCGGCGCGCCGAGCAGCCTGGCGCTGGCCCAGCCGGGGGCCTGCGAATGCAGCTGCGGCCGCCGCCACGGGGTGGCCGCAGCAGACAGCGACACGATGATGAAGGCCAGCGCCATGACCGCGATCACGTTCAGCAGGTAGGCGCCGAGACCCTGGTAGATGTTCAGGTAGTTGAGCAGTTCGACGATGCAGCCGACGGTGATGGTGGCGATCACCGGGGTGTGGAACCGGTCCGACACCTGGGTCAGCTTCTCCGGCGCGAGCCGGTCGAACGACCAGGCGAACATGTTCCGGGTGCCGAGCATGAAGCCGGTCGGGGTCCACCACAGGATGGCCAGCACGAAGCACAGCGCGACGAAGATGAGCAGCCACTGCGGGCCGGGCAGGAAGTTGACCAGGGCCGGCAGGTACGGCTTGAACGCCAGCGTCCAGTGGCCCGAGCCGTTGCCCAGGCCCATGAACACGGCGGCGCCGAACCAGTTGAAGCCGTAGTACTTGTAGATCAGCGCCACCGCGACCACGTAACCGATAGCCGAGATGAGCAGCGCGCCCAGGATCGAGGTGGTGGCGGTGCGCCGCACGTTGCGGATCTCACCGGCGAAGTACCCGGTCCACTGGAACCCGGTGTACACCTGGAACGAGTAGATCATCGCGAACAGGGTGGCGCCCCAGGCGATCGGGCCGGCCGCGCTGAAGCCGAGGTGACTGGCCTGGCCGATGATGTGCGTGTAACTGGTGCCGGACGTGGTGTTCCAGCTGTGCACGAAGTGGCCGTGGCTGCCGACCAGCATGGCCACCAGCCAGACGATCATGCCGACCCAGACGATGACGAACGTGACCAGCATGTACCGGGCCACGGCGCGGACACCGAGGATCATCAGCACGGTGAACAACGCGGTCAGCACGGTCGCGATGATCATGATCTCGCCGTTGCTGGGGGCGGTCAGCGCGGACGAGTGCCAGCCGGCCACGTACGCGGCGGCCGGGCCCATCGTGCCCAGCATGTAGGTGAAGTTGAACGCGATCCAGGTCAGAAACACGAACGTCAGCGAGAAGTTGACAAAGAAGCCGAAGAACGGGCTGACCGTCCGGGACACCCAGACGTAGTCGCCGCCCGATCGCGGCATGATCACCGTGTAGTACAGGTAAACCAGCCCGGTCGTGGCGACCAGGGGAGTGGCCAGCAAGAAGGCCAGCAGCATGTTGGCGTGCGGCCAGAACGTCGGGGCAAACGCCATTACCTCGGTGATGCCGACCGGGATCAGCACCGCCGAGAAGACCAGGTTGAACGCGTCGAACGCGCTCAGTTCACGGACTAAACCGGTGGCGTTGCGGACGAACAGGTTCCGGCTACTGGCGGGCGGATGGGCACCGGCCCGGGGTCCTGCGGTGGTCACGTGAATCCTCCTGCGGGGTTGGACAGTTCACGGCTGACAAGCATCCCAGGGACAGTCGGGGACCGCGCCATACGTTGGCAATTGTCAAGCAATGGAGTTAGAGCGTCAATACTGATCATTTCGGGATGACCTGCAAAAACGGCCAGTTGGGCACGTATCGCTCAACCGCGCGTCACCGGCCGTTCAAGCTGAGCCGGGCCGGTTAGGTCAGGCCGCCGGGGCCGGGCGGTCCGCCAGTGCCGGGCCGCCCG
>DATCUG010000522.1:0-5319 GCA_036567525.1 Streptosporangiaceae bacterium
CGGGTCGGAAGACTCGCCGGGCAGCACCCGGGCTATCCGCCAGCTGCCGTCCGGGTCCCGGGCCAGGTCCGCGCCGAGCAGCCCGGGCTCACCCTTGCCGTCCTCGCCCGGTGCGCGGGACGGCCGGATGTACGCGTGCGAGCTGCCCAGCTCGCCGACCACTTCCCAGAGCAGGTCGGCGAACTCGGCCGGGCTGCCGACCCGGGACAGCACCGGCTGGTACTCCCCGGCCACCCCGTCCCAGTCCACCTCGGCCATGTCCGGCACCCAGAAGTCGTGCCGCATGTACCGGCCCACCTCGCCGTAGGCGTGCCGCCACAGGGCGGCCGGATCGGCCAGGAACCGGGCCCGGGACAGGTCGACCTGGATCGTGTCGCTGCCGTCCTGGTCCGCCTGGCGCTGCGCCGGGACCACCCGCAGGTCGCCGCCGTCCCGCACCACCAGCCACTGGCCGTCCCCGCTGACCTCGAACCAGTCCAGGCCGGTGACCAGGTCGGTGGCCTTGCGCCGGGCCAGGTCATAGCGCTCCAGGACCGGCCGGGGCTTGCTGCCGTCGGGCCCCGTGGCGCCCTCGCCGAGCACCCCGATGACCGGTTCCTTGAGCCAGGCCAGCCCGCCCGCGACCCCGCGCAGCGAGGAGTAGCGCGACTCCGCGACCGGCATGCTGAGCACCCGCTCGGCCAGCCCGGCCACGTCCACCACGACCGGCGGCGGGGCATCCGCCGTCCCCCCGTCCGCCGCCCCGTTGTCCGCGTCCTGCTGATCCCCGTCCGTGTGCCCGCGCTCCGGGCCGGCGCCCCCCGGGCTGAGGTCCCGCGGGCCGCCGTCTTCCTGGCTGTCCGGCTGGCCCGGCCCATCCCCCGGCGGCCGGCCCGCGGTGAGCGGCGCGAACGGCGACGGCGTGTCGGCGGCCAGCGCCACCAGGTACGGCCGGGACCCGAACGGGAACGACAGGTCGAAGAAGTGCGCGTCGTACACCGGGTCGAAGACCCGCGCGGACAGGAAGGCCAGGTACTTGCCGTCGCCGGTGAACGCGGGCTCGGAGTCGATGAACCGGCCTTCGGTCGCGTCCACCACCAGGCCGTCGGCCAGCCGGGCCAGCTTGATCCGGCTGAGCGGCTGCGGGCCCGGATGGGACCAGGCCAGCCAGGCCGAGTCGGGCGCGTAGGCCAGCCCGGACACCGCCCCGTCGTCGGATGACGCCAGCTCACGGACCGCGCCGCTGGCCACGTCGACCAGCAGCAGCCGCCCGTCCCGGGCCGCGACGGCCAGCGTGGACCCGTCCGGCGCCGCGGCCAGCTCGCTGACCAGCCCGAGCTGGCCTTCGGCCAGGCGGCGCGGGCCGGGCGGCGGGCTGCCGGGGGCCAGCTCCGGGCCGGCCGCCGGAGAGATCTCCACCGCGTCGGTGCCGCCGGCGTCGCTGATCCAGGCCACCTGGCCGGTCTGGCCGAGCACCTGGGGCAGCCGGGCCCGGGCGTCCGGGGACACGGCCAGCGCGCGGGCCGGGCCGTCCCGGTGAGTCAGCCAGTGCACCGTGCCACGGACCACCACCGCGCTGGCCAGCCCGGCGTAGTCGCAGGACAGCCCGCCGAGATGGTCTTCGGCCGAGATCAGCCGGGGCACCAGGGCGGTGCTGGCCGAACCCAGGGTGACCGGCACCGGCCGCGGCTGGCTGTCCGGGCTGAGCTCGTCGAGCAGCCACAGCTCGCCGCGGCACTGGTACACCACCCGCCGCCCGTCGGTGGCGGCCTGCCGGGCATAACCGCCGTCATGGTCGGTGTGCCGGCGCAGGTCCGAGCCGTCCAGCCGGCACGAGTAGACGTTCCCGGTGCCCTCATGGTCGGACAGGAAGGCCAGCCGGTCACCGACCAGCATGGGGCTGGCGAACTGCCCGTTCACGCTGGCCAGGATGCGCTGGAACGGCCCGCCCGCGGTGGCCGTCCAGAGCCGGCCCGCGGTGCCGCCCCGGTACCGCTTCCAGTACGCCGGGTCCCGCCCCCAGCACCCGTTCAGCAGCGTCTGGGCGGTGTCCTCGATGGCCACCCCGGCGACCGGGCCGTACGGCAGCCGCCGGGCCGGGCCGCCGTCCGGCGGCACCGCGTGCGCCCAGTACTGCCGCTCGAACGGCTGCCCGGTCGCGGTCAGCGCGATGATCTCGCCGTCCGGCGTCCAGCCGGCCACCGTGGCGGCCGGCTCGCCCCAGTAGGTGAGCCGGCGGCCGGGCGCCGCCCCGTCCGTGCCGGCCAGGTAGACCTCGGCGGGCCCGTCCCGCCAGCTGATCCAGGCGACCGAGGAGCCATCCCGGGCGAACCGGGGGTGGGCCGCCTCCGTCTGGTCCGCGGACAGCCGCCAGGCCCGCCCGCCGCTGGCCGGCGCCAGCCACACGTCGTCTTCGGCGATGAACGTCAGGAGGTCACCCTGGACATGCGGAAAGCGGAGGTATCCGGCTGAGGTCATCGCATCATGGTAGGGCCGCCCCGGGGCCAGCCCCCGGCCAGGTCAGACCTTGCGGTACTGCGGCACCCAGGCCCCGTCCCGGACCTCGTAGTCGCCGAACAGCAGCGGCGCCTCGGCCCGCATCAGCTCGGCGATCTTACCGAAGACCAGCCGGATCTCCTCCTCCGCGCCGGGATCGGTGCGCGCCTCGATGGTGTGCCGCAGCGTCCGGATGTTGGCTGTCCAGACGATGCCGGTGGCCACCCCGTCCGGGGCCAGCCGCCGCATGAACGACGTCTTGTGCTTCTTCTCGTGGAACGGCACGCCCGTCTCGTCCAGCCCGAAGTGCTCCGCCATCCAGCGCTGGAACTCCTCCATCTGGTCCAGCAGCGCGGTGGCCCGCTTCATCAGCTCGGGATCCGCCCGGGCCCAGTCCGGGAACCAGAACGGGATGTCATCCAGCCGGACGAAGCGCAGCGACTCCTGCGACACCGCCGTCCCCGGCCGATGCCGGACCAGCTCGTGGCTGAATACTCTCGAAATGTTGTGCAGGACGAATGTGAAGCTGGCGTGCTCCAGCACCGACCCGTGCGCCGACTTGAGGATGTTGTTCAGGTACGCCGCGTGGTCGTTGCGCACCTTGCTCACGTTCGGGTTGAGCCCGGGCTCCCACGCGCGATAACACAGCTTCCCGGCGAACTCGGCCAGGTTCTGCGCGTCGTCCAGCTCGCCGCGGTCCAGCCGCTGCAGCCAGTCCTCGCCGCCGACCTCCCGCAGGTAGGCGGCCATCTGCTCGTAGTCGATGGCGGGCCGGGCGACCAGGAACACCTCAGGCTGGACAGCTCTCATGGCACGGCACCCTACCGGGGGGCGCCGACATCAGCATTAGCCGAGGCGGCCAGCCGGGCCCGGCACAACCGCAGCACGTTGCCGATGACCAGATGCCCGGCCCGGCCGGACGCGGTCAGGATCGACTCCGGGTGGAACTGCACCGCCCACCGCCCGGCCGCGTCGTCCTCGATGGCCATCACCACCCCGTCCGGGGTGACCGCGGTCACCTGGTAGCCGCCCTTGACCTGCTCCGGGACCGCGTGCAGCGAGTGGTACCGGGCCGCGGTGAACTCGGCCGGCAGCCCGGCCAGCAGCCCGCTGCCGTCGGCGCCGGCCCGCACCACCTGCCCGGGCTTGCCATGCGCGGGCTCGGCCAGCAGGCCCAGCTCCCCGCCGGCCTGCTCGACCAGGGCCTGCAGCCCGAGGCACACGCCGAACACCGGCAGCCCCCGTGTGTCCAGCTCACCGAGCAGCGAGGCGCAGTCGAAGTCGGCCGGCCGGCCCGGCCCGGGCGACAGCACGACCAGGTCCGGCGCGTACTCGTCGATGGCCGCCGCGGGCAGCCCGGCCCGCAGCGTCAGCACCTCCGCGCCGTGCTCGCGGAAATAGGCGGCCAGCGTGTGCACGAACGAGTCCTGGTGGTCCACCAGCAGCACCCGCAGCCCCTGCCCCGGCCGCTCCGCCGCACCCGCGCCCGCGTCACCAGCCAGCGCCGGGGCTACCGGCTGCTGCGCCTCGGCCAGCGTTTCCAGCAGGGCCCGCGCCTTGAGCTCGGTCTCCCGCTCCTCGGCCATCGGGTCGGACTCGAACAGCAGCGTGGCGCCCGCCCGCACCGCCGCCACCCCGGCGGTGATGTGCGCGGTGCGCAACGTCAGCCCGGTGTTCATGCTGCCGTCGAAGCCGATCACCCCGACCGCCCCGCCGTACCAGCGCCGCGGGCCGCCCTCGTGGTCCTCGATGAACTGCATGGCCCAGGTCTTCGGCGCGCCGGTCACGGTGACCGCCCACATGTGCGACAGGAACGCGTCCAGGGCATCCAGGCCGGGCCGCAGCCGTCCTTCGATGTGGTCCACGGTGTGAATCAGCCGGCTGTACATCTCGATCTGCCGCCGCCCGATCACCCGCACGCTGCCCGGCACACAGACCCGGGACTTGTCGTTCCGGTCCACGTCGGTGCACATGGTCAGCTCGGACTCGTCCTTGGCCGAGTTGAGCAGTTCCCGGATGTTGGCCGCGTCAGCCAGAGGGTCGGCGCCGCGCCGGATAGTGCCGGAGATCGGGCAGGTTTCCACCCGGTCCCCGCTGACCCGCACGTACATCTCCGGCGAGGCGCCGACCAGGCACTCCTCTTCCCCTAGGTTGAAGAAAAACTCATAAGGCGCCGGATTTCTGTGCCGCAGTTGTTCATAGAACGCGGCCGGCGAGTCGCACCGGCCGCGGAACACGTGACTCGGCACGACTTCGAACAGGTCCCCCCGCGCGAATCGCTCCTTGGCTTGCTGCACGATGCGCGCGTACCGGCCCGGCTCCGGCCGGTCCCCAGCCTGCTGAACGCCAGTACCCGCCGCATGGCCCCGGGCCGGCGCGCGGGGCGTCGCCCGGGACAGCCCGGCCGTGCTGGTGCCGTCCACCTCGAACTCATACCGGTACACGGCGGCGAACTCGCGCTTGCGGTCCAGTACGTAGAGTTCGTCCGGCAGGTGCAGCACCAGGTCACGCTGGCTGGCCGGCCGGGCTGTGCGGAGCTGGACCGGCTCGAACTGGAACGCCAGGTCGTAGCCGAACGCGCCGTACAGGCCGAGATGCGGGTCGTCGCTGGCGAAGGCCGCGATGATCTCGCGGAGCGCGGAGAACACGGTCGGCCGGCGGCTGCGGTCCTCCTCGGCGACCAGCCCGGCCGGCTCGGGGATGACCACAGTGCAAGCCCGGGGGGGCGACCCCCCGCTCTGCTTCCCCGGGGGACAACCCCCGGAGCCCCCGGCCCCCGATCGCCGCTCCGCGCCGAGTCCGGACAAGCCGACCGTGCGGGCTGTGGATCGCCGCTCCGCGGCG